>JALHRW010000003.1:19383-85317 GCA_022841245.1 Planctomycetota bacterium | reverse complement strand
ACCACCGCCACCACCACCGCCGCCACCACCGCCGCCGCCGCCACCGTTGTTGCCGCCACCGCCACCATCACCGCCCTCACCCGTTCCATCACCCATCACGTCGCCAACGACGATGGTATTCTGTCCTTCCGCGGGCAGGAAGTTATCCGCATCCGCGGGCGTGAAGAGCACGTGCAACGTATGGGTACCGGGCGGCAGGATGGTTCCCGCTCCGGGGGTGTACGCGTAGGTACCGTCCACCACATCTCGCGAGCGGCGGATCCAGGCGAACGCCTTGGCCGTGAGTTGCTGCGGTCCCAAGGCCGTCGGATAGTCGACCGGTAGGAGCGGCGTTGGCAGCCAATCGATCGTCGGCGTCGCCTTGTCCACATGCAGCACCACCGTCGCCGACACCGGATCCACAGCAAATCGCGGGTCAGGCGTGAATACACAGCGCAGCGTGCGATCCCCGGCCGGGAGCAACGTGCCCGCCGGCGGGTCATAGGTGAAGCTGCCCGGCATGGCGCACAGGGCATTGAGCTGGACCCCGCTCAGTTCGGTGCCGTAGGTAATCGGGTCCGGGGTCGCCCAGACGATGGTCGGGGTGCGGGACAGCACCTCAATGGCGACCGTCGCCGCTGCCGGGTCCCAGCGCGTGGCATCATCCGGGTTGAGTGCGACGGACAGGGTGTGCGTACCAATCGGCAACTGAGCACCCGCTGCCGGCGCGTAGACCAGGGAACCAGGAACGGAACCAACGGCGTTGAGCTGCGTCGCGGCAAGCGCCGTTCCATCCAGGATCGCCGCCGGCGCATCCCAGACGATGGTGGGCAGGCCACGGAGGACCGTGATGGTACGCTGGGCTTCCGCCGTGGTGTAGTTGTCAACATCCGTCGGGGTGACGCTGACGCGGAGGACGTGATCACCAGGCTGCAGATCCGTCCCTGCAGGCGGATCATAGGTCAGTACGCCAGGCGTGGAAGACGTGGCCGCAAGGCGGTTGGCCGGCAAACTCTCCGGGTACCGGTACGGGTCCGGTTGCGCCCAGGTGATGATGGGCGTCGCGCGACGGACCGTCAACGTCGTCGACGCCTGTGCCGTCGCATAGTTGGCTGGATTGGCAGGCACGAAGGTAGCGCGCAGGATGTAGTCGCCCGCGGCAAGCAGGGTTCCCACACCTGGGTTGTAGGCGAAGGATCCGGGGGCATTCGCCGTGGCAGCGAGTTGCTCGGTCGACAACCGCGTACCGA
This sequence comes from Planctomycetota bacterium, assembly GCA_022841245.1. Classification (GTDB taxonomy): domain Bacteria; phylum Planctomycetota; class UBA11346; order UBA11346; family UBA11346; genus UBA11346. The sequence goes on along the minus strand of JALHRW010000003.1, from coordinate 84,088 downwards.
AATCGATGTCGGCAGGCTTGTTCCACGTCACCACCGGGGTGGCGGGGGTGATCGTCCAGATCGTCTCCACCGACAGGCCCGACGCATAGTTGACGGTATCGGTTGGGGTGAACCGGGCGCGCAAGACATTGGACCCGCCATTGAGCACCGCACCGGCCATGGGTTCATAACTGAACCCACCTGGCACGGCAGCGGTGGCATTGAGTTGCGCGGACGTCAGCGGCGTGCCGTAGGGCGCATCAGCGGGCTTCGCCCACGTCAGTTGCGGCTGCACCTGGGTGACGGTCAGGCGGACCATGGCGGTGACGGGTTGGTACGACCCGGCCTGGGCCGGCTGCCAGGTCACCTGCAGGGTGTGGACGCCCGCGGGAAGGATGGTCCCGGCGGCGGGGACGTAGACGAGATCACCCGGAACACTGGGTGCGGCATTCAGTTGCACGCTGTCGAGCGCGGTGCCGTAAACGATCGGTGCTGGCGTCGCCCAGGTCAGGGAGACGGGACCAGGCAGCACGCGCTGGATGACCGACGCCTGGGCGGTGAGGACGTTGGCCAGATCCGTCGGCGTGAACAGTGCCGTCAACGGGTGATCGCCTACCGGCAGGGCAAATCCCGGTGGCGGATCGTAGGCGACGGTGCCCTCCACCGATGCGGTCGCGCGCAACTGCTCCGCGGACAGGATGGTCCCGAAGACGATGGGATCCGGCTGGGGCCAGGCCAGGACCGGCTGGGCCTTGCGAACGTGCAGGGTAACCTGCGCACGGACACCAGCGGCGACGTTCACCAGGTCATGCGGGGTCAGCACCGCCGTCAGCTCGTGATCGCCAGCAGTGAGCTGCGTTCCCGCGGGCGGATCATAGACGAGGACGCCGGGGACCGAGGCCGTTGCGTTCAACTGCTCCAGACCCAGCACCGTCCCGTAGGTGATGTCAGCCGGCGCGGACCAGGTGATCGTCGGGTGGACCTGAGCGACGACCAACGACACGGTGACCACGCCGCCACCAACATAGTTGGCCCCGTCGGCGGGCGTGAAAACCGCCCGCAACGTGTGCGTGCCCGCCGATAGGACGGTGCCGAGGCCGGGGATGTACTCGAAGCCGCCCGCGACCGGCGAGGACGCGTTGCACTGCGTGGACGAGAGCGAGATACCGTACGTGATCGGTTCCGGCTGCACCCACGTCAGCGGCGGAACAGCGCGACGGACGCTCAGCGTGACCGACGCCGTCGCGGGCGTATAGTTCACGGAATCGGCAGGGGCAAAGGTCGCCGTCAATGGATGCGATCCCGCCGGCAGGACCGTTCCGGCGGCCGGGGCGTAGGTGAACGTGCCCGGTACCGGGGCGGTGGCGTGGAGTTCCCGGACGCTCAACGGCTCACCGTAGGTGATAGCTTGCGGCTCGGCCCACGTGATCACCGGCACCGCCGGCAGCACCTGGAGGCTGACCCGGGCGGACACCGGCTGGTACTGCGGATCCGCCGGCAGGAAGAGCACCGACAACTGCTGCGCCCCAGCCGACAGGATGGCGCCTGCCGCCGGCGTGTAGCTGTAGGTGCCAGGCACCGGCGCCACGGCGTTGAGCTGGGTGGCCGACAGCGGGGTGCCGTAGGTGATCGGAGAGGGGTTCGACCAGGTCAAAGCGATCGTGGACGACTGCACCTGGATCGTCACCGACGCCGTTGCCGTGGTGTAGTTCACGCTATCGGTGGGCGCGAAGGCGACCGTCAACTCCTGGCTGCCAGCAGACAGCACCGTCCCGGCTGCAGGGCTGTAGACGAACGAGCCAGGGATCGGCGCCGTGGCATTGAGTTGGGTGGCGGACAGCGCCGTGCCCGGTTTGACGGCCACAGGCGTGGCCCAGGTGATGACCGGCGTCGCCGGCTGCACCACCAGGGCGACCTCGGCATGCGCCTGGGTATAGTTGCCGGTATCGGTGGGGTTGAGGGTGACCGCGAGCGTGTGCGATCCGGCACCGAGCACCGTCCCGGTTGCCGGGGCGTAGACCAGTTGACCCGGCACCGAACCCATGGCGTTCAACTGGGCATCGCCCAGCACCGCGCCGTAGATGATCGCTGGCGGGTTGGACCAGGCGATGGTCGGCGCTGCCGGCGTCACCACCTGGGTGACCGTGGCGGTCGCCGTGGTGTAGTTCGCCGCGTCGGCCGGCGCGAGCGTTGCCATCAGTGCATGATTCCCGGCATCGAGGACGGTACCCGTCGGCACAGCATAGGTGATCGTGCCGGGGACGGAGCCGATGGCGGTGAGTTGCGTGGCACCCAGCGGGGTGCCGTAGACGATGGGGGCGGGTGCCGCCCAGGTGACGGTCGGAGTCGCCGGCATGACCTGGATCGGCACCGACGCGCCTGCCGGCGCATAGTTCGCCGCATCCGTCGGGGTGAACGACACCTGCAGGTCGTGACCGCCGGCAGGCAGGACCGTCCCAGCCGCCGGCGTGTAGACCAGGGCGCCGGGTTGATCAGCCGAGGCGGTCAACTGCACCGCGCCGAGCGCGGTGCCATAGGTGATGGCTGCCGGTGGATTCCAGGTCAGGACCGGCTGGGCGCGCTGCACGGTCAAAGCCACCGTCGCCGTCGCTGCGGTGTAGTTCGCCGAATCGGTCGGAGTGAACACCGCGGACAGGATGTGATCACCGGCAGGCAGCCGGGTGCCGACTCCTGGCGTATAGGCGAACACGCCAGGTATCGCTGCGGTCGCCGTCAACTGCGTCGTCGTGAGGAGCGCACCGAAGGTGATCGGCGCTGGCGCCTGCCAGATCAGCGCGGGCGTGGCCTTCGCGACGGTCAGCGGCACGGCGGCGGTCGCCGTGGTGTAGTTCGCCGCATCGGTCGGGGTGAAGGTCGTCTGGAGCGCGTGTTCGCCGGCGTGCAGGATCGCACCGACGGTCGGGGCGTAGGCGAAGCTGCCGGGCACATCGGCTGCTGCGGCCAGTTGGGTGTTTCCGATGGGCTCACCGTACGTGATCGCCGCCGGAGCGGCCCAGGTCAGCACCGGCGTGGCCTTCTGAACCGTGATCGTGACGGATGCGGTCGCGGTGGTGTAGTTCGCAGCATCAGCCGGCGTGAAGACCGTGGTCAGCGGATGCTCGCCCGCCGGCAGCACGGTTCCCAGACCTGGCGCGTAGGTGAAGCTGCCATCGATCGCGGCCGTCGCCGCCAGGTGCGCCGAGCCCAGCGCGGTGCCGTAGGTGATCGCCGCCGGGGCGGCCCAGATCAGATGGGGTACCGCCTTGCGAACGGTGAGCGCCACCGTCGCCGTCGCCGTCGTGTAGTTCAGCGCATCCGTCGGCGTGAACGTCACCGCCAGCGTCTGCTCGCCAGCAGGCAGCATGGCGCCGGCAGCCGGCGCGTAGGCGAAGGTGCCAGCCGTCGAAGCGGCAGCCGTCAACTGCGCCGCGCCGAGGACGTCGCCGTAGGTGATGGCGGCGGGTTGCGCCCAGGTGACCACCGGCGTGGCCCGTTCCACGGTCAAGGGCACAGACCGGGTCGCCGTGGTGTAGTTGGCCGCGTCTGTGGGCGCGAACGTCGCCGTCAGATTGTGGTTCCCGGCCGACAGGACCGTGCCTGCCGCCGGCGAATAGGTCAGGCTGCCAGGAATATCCGCGGTGGCGGCAAGCTGCGCCGCCCCCAGGGCCGTCCCGTACGTGACCGCCGCCGGTGCAGCCCAGGTCAGCACCGGGACCGCCCGTTCGACGGTCAGGGGCACCGTCGCGGACGCCGCGGTATAGTTCGCGCTGTCGGTCGGGGTGAAATCCACCCGCAACGTCTGCGTGCCCGCCGGCAGCACCGCTCCCGAAGCTGGGGCGTAGGTGAACGAGCCGGGCTTATCGGCCGTCGCTGCCAACTGGGTGGCGCTCAGCGGCGTCCCGTAGGTGATGGCAGCCGGGGCGACCCAGGTCAGGGTCGGCGTGGCCTTCAGCACCTGGAGCGGAACGATGGCCGAGGCCGTGGTGTACCGCGTCGTGTCGCTCGGCGTGAACGCAACCGACAGGGTGTGCTCACCGGCCGACAGCACGGCGCCGGCGGCTGGCGTGTAGACGAAGCTGCCAGGTACAGATGCGGTGGCGGACAACTGGGTCGCGCCGAGCGCGGTGCCGTAGATGATCGCCGCCGGGGGCGCCCAGGTGATGACCGGCGTGGTCTGCGTCGGGGTCACCACGGTCAGTACCACCGAGGCGGTCGCCACGGCGTAGTTGACCGCATCGGTCGGCGTGAAATCGACCCGCAGCGTCGCCGTGCCGGCCGATAGGACGGTACCGGATGCCGGGGTGTAGACGAAGGTTCCTGGCACATCAGCCGTGGCCGACAACTGCGTCGCACTCAGCGGCGTACCGGTGGTGATCGGCGCTGGCGCGGCCCAGGTCAGGACCGGTGTCGCCTGCTGGACGGTCAGCACGACTGCGGCGGTGGCGGTCGTGTAGTTCGCCGCGTCTGTCGGGGTGAGGGTTACCGAGAGCTGATGTGCGCCCGCGGCGAGGGCCGTGCCCGCCACCGGGCTATAGGCCAGCGTGCCGGCAACCGTCCCGGTCGCGTTGAGCTGCGTCGCCGTGAGGGCAGTGCCATAGGTGATGGGTGCCGGCGATGGCCACGTGATCGTTGGCGTGGCCTTCCCGACACTCAGCGGCACGGAGAGTGTCGCCGCGGTGTAGTTCACGGTATCCGTGGGCGTGAAATCGACGCGCAATGACCGCTCACCTGCCGGCAGCAAGACGCCGGTCGCCGGGGTATAGGCGAAGCTGCCCGCGACGTTCGCCGTGGCGGCCAGTTGTGCCGAACCCAGGGGCGTCCCATAGGTGATCGCCGCCGGTGGAATCCAGGTCAGCACCGGCACCGCCTGGTGGACCGTCAGCGGTACGGATGCCGTAGCCGTCGTGTAGTTGACCGCATTGGTCGGCGTGAAAACCGCACGCAGTGTCTGGACCCCTGCGCCCAGCACGGTCCCCGCGTTCGGCGTATAGACGAAGGTTCCCGGTACGGGGGTCGTCGCCGCGAGTTGCGTCGCGCTCAGCGCGGTGCCATAGGTGATGGCCGCCGGCGCAGTCCAGGTGATGATCGGCGTTGCCGGCTGGACGACCAGTGGGACGGACGCCGTCGCGGTGGTATAGCGGGTGGTGTCGGTGGGGGTGAACAGCGCCTGCAGGGTATGGGTGCCGGCGTCCAGGATCGTACCAGCGGCGGGCGTGTACGCGAATGAGCCCGGTGTTGGCGTCGTGGCGGAGAGTTGCGCCGTCGACAACGCGGTTCCGTAGATGATCGGTGCCGGTGTCGCCCAGGTGACGACGGGGACGATGGGGCCTCCCGCTTCGGTGATCGTCAGGGTGTGGCGGTCCGGTGTGCCAACCGTGACGTGTTGATCCTCGCCGCAGCGGTCATCGCAGTGATGACGGCCATCATCACCGTGGCCGTCATGTGGTGGACCGTGCCCGTCGCCACCGTGCTCGCCCTGGCCATCGCGTCCGCCGTCACCCCGACCCCCATGTCCGCCCTGACCATTGCGCTGACCATCGCCCTGACCGCCACGGCCATCGCCGCCATCGCGATCGCCCCCGTCGCGAGCGTCACGGCTGCGATCACGGCCATCGTCCCCTTGCCTGCCGCCCTGGTCCCCATGTCCACCCTGGTCATCGCGCTGACCACCATGGTTGCCGCCATCGCGGTCTCGGCCGTCTCCACCGTGCGCATCGCGATCATCCCCGCCGACATGGCTCCCATCGTCATGCCCGCCGGAGCAACGCGATCGGTCGCCAAGTCCGAGTATGACCGTTTCCGAACCCTCAGCGACGGCATCGGCACGCACCGAGATGGGCACGACCGCCGTCGTCGCACCTGGAGCAAAGGTCACGGAGCGGGCATCCAGCGTGAAATCCGTGCCTGCTGTCGCTGTCCCACCCGCCACCCAGACCCCTACCGTGATCGGTGTTGGACTGGGGCGGTTGAGCAGCACCTGGATCGCCGGGTGGGCGACGGTTTCGCTGGACGTGGAGGTCGGGGCGGCGAACGCGACGGTGAGGGGTCGGCAGTCTTTCAGAGCCAGGGACAGGAGCAGGTAGGACCCCGGCGCGCTGCTCAGCGTGACAGTCAGCGTGGAGGTCGCCCGCAGGGTCACCGGTACCGCCAGCGATCGCACCTGCTGGTTGAAGTCGTTGGGTTGGAAGACCTGCTGGCCGTCGATCCGAATGTCGGCGCTGGACACAGCGTCGTGCCCGCAGCCATCGCCATTGATGAGGCGCAGGACAGCCGCTCCACCGGCACTCTGGATCTGTCGCTGCACCGCCACCGGCTTCCCCGAGGCTCGCGTGAAGCGCTCTGGACCGAAGACCGGTTGCAGCCAGCAGGTGTTCGGGATGAAGGAGATGCGTAGCGCGCAGCCTGGGGCGCTCCGCAGCGTGACCTGCATCGCGGAGGCCGCGGCCAGCGTCACGGGCCGCTCCAGCCGCGCCGGTTGACTGGCGAAGTCGCTCGGCGTGAAGATCGCCTGCCCATTGAGCGCGATGTCCGCGCTGGTGACCGGCTTGCCGGCGTCGTTATCGACGCGCAGGATGCCCGTGGTCACGTCCGCGGGCACGATAAATCGCACGGTTTCCGCCGTTGGCGATCCATTGCCCCGCGTGCAGGTGAACACCCCGGCGATGGGGTCGCTGTCGGCGGCTGCCAGCATGGCCGCGAGCCCAACCAGAAGGACGACCAGACGATGTGCGCAGTTCCCCAGCCATCCGAACCGCGCTCGGGGCAGACGTGCAGGAACGCTGAGGCAATGCATCATGGCTTGGTGCCATCGACCGGCGGCGTCGGGAGTTGCGAACCGCTGGCCGAAGAGGCTTGGCGCTGCCGATCAGCCTGGGCGGCCTGCACCTTGGCGCGTAGCGCAGCAGCGGCGGTCGGATCCTGCTCGATGAGCGTGGGCAGGCGCAGCGCCTCGCCGCGCATGCCGGCCATGCGCTCCAGGTACAGCACCGATCCACCATCCGGCTGCGGCACGGCGGCCACCACGTGGAACCCCTGGGCCGCCAGTTCGGCCCAAAAAGCAATGCCAACAGGGTCATTCCCGCGAACCGTCAGCACCTCCACCTCAAATGACGGACCACCGCGAACGGCGGATGACCCGGGGCGCACCGGGGTTGGCTGGGCCACCACAGGTCGCTGGCCAACTGGGCCAACCGGCGGAGATTCACCTGCCATACCGGCCTGCACGGCGATCACGAGCACGAGGATGGACAGCAGCCGCATGGGTATTGGCATAGGGAGACCCGAGATTGGACCAAGAAGCTAGGTGACACACTGAGGCGGTCAACCCGGGTCCGGTGTCTTGTTTCCCTCACGGGTCTATGTTGGCTCCTTTGGGTGTTATTCATTTGTGACCATATCCTTACATGCGAATCTCTGCCGAATGGGCGAGCGAGCGCCACGGACAAGCCCCGAGCCGGCCGTTCTGACGCCGCTGAATATGCCGGGGCCAGGAACCCCGTCCGGTTCGCTGCTCCGCCATTCGAGCCCTCGTTCCCCCCACTCCGAACTCTGGCCAGAGCGCGAGACCGGGTTGCTTCCAGCACAGCCTCGGTAGACGGCGGCAGCGCCGAGACCGACAGCGTCGGCACCGGAGTTTCCACTCCGACCGCCGTGGCCAGCACGCCTCCCCAGGAGCGAGCGCCTGGGTTGCGGCGTACCCACCCACCTCGACCATCGCCGCCGATGCGCTGGCTAACCCTCCTGTTCCTGGTTGCCGTGGTGCACGGCGCTGACGTCCTGCGCTTGGATCCTCTGGTCCTGCGCCTCGACCTCGCCCCTACGGAAGCAGTCGAGACGACGTTGACCCTGCGTGCCCCAGCCGGGACGACGATCACCGCGATTTCCACGGATTGTGCGTGTGTCCGCTCACTGACCACGACTCCGGCAACGGTCCCGGCTGTTGGCACCCTCGACCTGCGATTCCGCGCCACCGGCATGCGGCCCGGCATGGAGGATGTCGTCGTCTCGACCACCACCGGCACGGTGCGCGCACAACTGCAACTTGTCGGCCCCGGCGCAGGGCGTGGTCTCGATCAACTCCGGGCCGCGGCGCAGCAGGCCACAACGTCGGGCTGGCGGTTGCTCGGCATCGTCCACGCGTTGCGGGGCACCATCAGGCACTGTACCTGCAGCTCAGGTTCATTGGCCGGAGCGGGGCGAATCGCTCGGATTCCTGGATTGGTCCGCGACATCGCACCGGGGCTCGACGCTACCTGGGTGCTCAGCGGCGATGCCGATGGCAAGCGCACCGGTCTCGGCACCGCGCTGACCAAGACCGGTTGGCGCCTCGGCGACATGAGCGTGCGGGTCGCCGACGACCCCGTTCCGCTGCTCGCCACGCCGGGGGTCGTAGCCGTGATCCCGACCGGCGATGCAAGCGTTCAGCATCGCCGCATCGTCCGACCGGTGCTGACCGATGGCATGGCCGTCGAGTTGCTGCTCGTCGATGCCGCCGGTGCGATCCAGGCCCGGCGCACCATGCCAGTCGACGACAGCCTCCCCGACGATCCCACCCTGGCGGCGCAGTTCCGCGATGTCCTCACCGGCACCATCGATCTGGCAGCCAACCCCTCGCAGAGCTGCATCACCTGCCATGCCACGGCCGGCGCCGTCTGGGCGCAGACACGCCACGCTCGGGCGCTCGACAGCTTGAAGCCGGAGGACCGCACCGACACCTGCATCACCTGCCACGTCACGCCGGTCGCGGTATCCGTCGTCGCACCAGCCGTCTCCTGCCAGTCCTGCCACCAGGGCGGCGAGCCCCATGCCGCGAGTCAGGGCACGCTGCGTACCACCGGAACGGTCGACTGTCGGAGTTGTCACGACGCCAAGCACCATCCGGCCTTCCGCCGCGAACTGGCGTGGCCGAAGATCCAGCATGGGGGCGAAGCAGCGCGGTGATCTGCGTGTCGGTGCCAGAACCACCTGCACATCCCACCGCTTACGGGTGCAGATGCCCCTTGAGCATGGCGCTGGTCAGATGCTCGGTGCGGATGTGTCGACGCTCGTCAGTGACGTCGATGCGCGCCAGCAGCAGTGGCAGATCCGCGGGCCAGAAGACCATGCCACCCCGGCCGAACTTGCACGTCGGCACTTCCCGCTTCTGGGGTGCGGCATCCAACACGTTGTGAAACTGGGCGCGAACCTCGCGCGTGCTCTCGTGCACGAACACCATGAGGACCGGCAATCCGGTTTCCTGGGCGACGCGGCGGTAGTCCTGCCAGTAGGCGAGATCAACGCCCGTGCAGGCGATCCCGTTGAACATCACCAACTCGGCCTTGGATTTCACTTCGACGTAGACGGTGCGGCCACCTGCGGCGAGCTGGATGTCGGGCACGACGACCCGTTCGCCAAGCCGAATGAAGGCCGGGGCTTCGCCGTTATACCGGTAGCGGAAGAGTTCGAGGATCATGGCCGATTTGGGCATCAGCCAGGCGGCAACGGCCTCCTCCCAGGCTGCCCCTCGGGCGAGGCGCGTGGAGAAGGGGATGCGCGGGGTTGGGTCACGGTTCATGGGTTCATCCTCACCAGATCGATGAGCGGGTTGACGGCCTCCAGCCACTCCTCGGATGCCTATGCCTTCTTGCTCCGTCGCCTGCGGCCGAACAGCCATGGAACCCGCTCCAGCCGATCCACCTGGATCGGCTCGATCAAGCGGGCCGGGATGGTGACGGTGTGATGTGTTGGCCACCGCTCCCGCATCAGCGCCTCGGAGGCCAGCCATTGCTGCAGCTTGAACGCGGGGGAGCAGAGCACCATGCGGCCGTTGCGGATCTGGATGTCGGTCCGTACCTGGACGTCGTCGTGGAAGGTGCGCCGGCCCGTCGGAAACCTGCCGGGGCAGGCGATGACCCGGTAGGGACTGATCGGCTCTCCGCTCAACGCCGTGAACCGTTTGAGGACATGCTCAGCAACTTCCATGGACACGTCGCCGCGACTCATGCGCTGGCGTCGATAGACGTCACGAGGACCGGCATGGCAGCAGGGTTAGTGTCCTGCGGCAGGAGCCGCAGGTTCTGCGAGCTGCACCTTGGCCAGTTCGGTGTGCGGAATGGCCCGCCACAGGGATGCCCAGGTTCCCGTGACGGCATCGTAGGTGATGGCCTTGCCAGCCTCCGGTGCCGTGCCGTCGCTGTCCGCGTACCGGATCATCCCGTCCTGCATGAGCAAGAAGGCGTGAGCACCCGGCGTCTTGACGACCGGCCAGGCGATGGCGGCGAAGAACTTCTCCCGGTCAGCAACCCCGGCAGCCTGGACAACCGGCATGGGATCGGTTTCCATGACCACGCCGTGGGCTCCGCCGGGCAGCACCACGGCGAACTGGTAGCCTCCGGAGACCAGGCCAGTCGCCAGTGGGCCGTTCAGCATGTGGATGCCACTGTCACCGTTGCGGAGGATGAGTTGGGACGTCGCTGCGCGGCCAGCGAGCTGCGCCAGGAACAGGTACTCCCCGACCTGGTTGGCATCCATGTCCTGAAAGCAGCCGCTCTTGACCTGGATCTCGGCCGGAAAGACCTGCGCGAGCAGCGTCCTGGCAGCTACACGCTCGGCGCTGGTCAGGACGAGATCGGCGGCTGGTTCAACGGCCATGGCCAGCGTTATGCAGAGGACGAACAGGGCGAGTACCTTGAGCATCGGATGTCTCCGGGCGTGGTCCTACTGGGGCGGTGGCGGTCTGACAACGGCTGGACGCTGGCGTCCGCAGGTGACGCCAACGCCTCCGACTGAGGCGGGCGTTGCCCATCCTGTCCAGGTCTGGAGCATCCCGCCCATCATGCCTACCACCGCCCTCGCCTCCGCCCTCAAGACCAAGCAGAAGGAGGGTAAGCTCTCCATCTCGGCACTGGCGAAAGCCATCGGCGCCAACGTCCAGTCGGTGACCGGCGTCCTGAAGGGGCGGAGCGTGCCCAACAAGACCACGGCGCCCAAGTACGCCAAGTTCCTCGGCCTGTCGCCGGAGGATGTCGCTGCGCTGACCAAGCCTGCGGCGGCGAAGTCCACGCCGAAGCACCGGAAGGCGAAGCGCGCTCGGAAAGGCAAGGCCGGTCGGAAGGCCACGGGCTACCAGAAAGCCCAGAAGGACGAACAGAACTTCGATCGACTCCCTGTGGCCGAGAAGCCCACGGCATCGCGCATCTCCATCAGCTTGGACGAAGCCGTAGAACTTGCACACGATGCCCTGGCTGTGGCCACGCACCGCGCAACCGCGGCCCAGCGTAAGATCATCACCGCCGTCCTGGCGAACTGAGCCGCGCATGCGCACCCTCATCGCTCTTGGTTTCGTCGTCGTCACCACCCTGGGCTGCGCGGCGCAGTCCCGCCAACCCGAGCGTGCGGTTGCATCGGCGCCCGCCAACGTCCTGGTGACGCCGGGCCTGGCACCGCCGCTCCGCTCGTTGTTCTTCGTCGCCCTGGCCACCCATACCGGACACGATGTGGTCCCGGTTCCCAATCGAACCCCGTTCTTCGACAGCAATATCGGGTTCTCGATTTGGGATCCGGCGCTTGGCGACGCCACCGGCATGCACGCCGTGCAGACGTACTCGACAACTCTGGGGCCGTGGCTCCTCCACGATGTGATTTTCCCCAACGGGCGCCTGCGCGTGCTCCAACAGGATGCCAACAACATGGTCGCCGTCTGGCGCTCAGGCGATGTGGTGCGCGGCTACGTCCTCGCTCCCAAGCTGATCGCCGACACGGTGACCGATGCCGCGGAGTGGCAGCGCATCACCGCCCACGCCGCGCAAGCCTGCAAGCCCCTGCTCGATGTCGTCATGCAGTCGATGCTCGAACAACCGCCCAGATCCGAGCAGGCACCTCAACCTCCAGGTGATGGACCGCTGCGCGTGCTCCCCATCCGCCCCGACGAGTACCGCTACGCCAGCGTGATCCCGGCAACGCCACGTCCGAGTCGCTGACCTGCCCGCGGGTATGCCCATGCGCGACGACGCAGCCTACCGTGACGCTCTCGATCGCTTCGCCGGCTTGGTGATCGCCGATGCCCAGCGACACGGCGGACGCATCGTCGTCGAACGCAAACCCGTCGACCGCGAGGCCTGCGTCAACGGCGTCCGCGTCCACGACCTGCTCCAGGACCTCGTCGCCGCCATCACCAAGCGACCAGCGCCAGACCCGGCGACGGCGATCCACGTCAACGACGTCCCCATCGACGATGACATGGTCACCGATCTGCTCGCGGCCATCGGGGCTCACCTCGTCGCCGCCAATACGGCCACATCTCCAACCAGATGACGTCCTCTCCCGACGCGCGGCCCAACTGGGGAGGGTCGTTGCTCATCGGATTCCTCGTCGTGTACTTCGGGCTCTACGTTGCGGCGCGGGGAGCCCACTACCTGGTCAACTTCAACGGGTGCAACCAGCGCTACGGCGTACGCCTGTTCGACACCACCGGCCCGACGCCACCGGGCGCGATTGCCCTTGGACGCATCGCCGTTGTCGTCTTCTTCCCGCTGCACCGGCTCGAAACCCTGGTCCGGTACGGCCCGATCCATGCGGCCCTGTCCTGGTAGACGCCCGACGCGCGCTACTCCGTGGCGAGTTCGTCAGCGAATCGCCGGATCTGCTGGAGCCGGTAGGCGTAGGCGACGAGGGCCGTCGCCGGCAATGCCCGCGCGGGATCCCGGGCATCAGGGAACTCCTCCGCGATGCGGTTGATCGACAGGAGCGTACGTTCGATGCGGTGCTGGAGCATCGCCGGCAACTGCTCGGTATCGATGCCGGCGAGCGCGCCAAAAGCACGATCAAGGAGCGTACGATCAAGCGTGGTGCTGGCGGCGAGGATGGCCTCGATGGCGGCGAGGCGCTGACGGAGGTCGGCGACTGCGGCACTGTCGCCGCGGGCTAGCGCAACCGGACCGGGGAGATCGTTGAGGATCTCGGTGAGCGCAGCGACAGCATCGGCGTGGGCGACGGGGAACGGGGCGTCGGTCTTGCCCGCAGACCTGGTGATGAGGGCGAGCAGGAGATGCTCCGTACCCGTGTAGCTCATCTGGAGCGCCTTCGCCTCGGCGACAGCGACGGGCATGGACTCCTTGGCTGCCTCAGAGAAGGGCAGCGGACCGCGCGGTGTGGCCTTGAATCCGGTTGGCATGCGGCTGCGAGCCGCCGACAGGACGGCCTTGGGCTTCACGCCCAGCTTCAGCAGCATCTCGTAAGCCACGCTCTCCTTCCACCCGCAGAGCGCCGCGACGAGGTGGTCGATGTCGATGCTCGGGCTGCCCGCACGCTCGGCCTCATCGTTGGCGTTGGAGATGATCTGGCGCAGACGGTCGGTGAAGGTGTCGAACATGGTATCGTGGGAAGCGTGCGGAACCGAGGACGAGAACAAGTGCGCCGGTAGGCCCTTGTACCAGCTCAGGTCCGTCACCTGGCGTCCTGCCGCCTACCGAATGGAGTCTCCGGGGGGCGCGGGCGACCGGGTTCACGGCGCCGTGGTTCCTGATTCAGCCCTGCCGGCCGGGCGCACGGACACGCGTTCCATTGCCATACGACCCAGCGATCCGGCCCCGACCAGGAGCATACGCGCGCCATCGGCGGAACGCTCCCGGCGAAGCTGGAATGGCGCCGATGCGGCCTGGTCCGTCCGGCGACACCACACGGTGTCCACCGCCAACATGAGCGCCAGGGGCATGGTGGTGCTGCCCTGGATGATCGAGCCGTTCCCCTGCCACGCATCGTCCAGCGCCAGTTCCAGGCGCGCAGGCACCTCGCCATTGGCTCCCGTGATGGTCCCCGACCAGATGCCGACCCACTCGTCGACCGCATGCACGGTGGCCGATTCGCGGTCGTAGGGCACCCAACACCGCCGCGGACCGGCATCTGATACCATCATGCCGCCCAGGCCATCGCGAGTTCCGTCGAGGCTGAGCGACAAGCCGGCTTCGGTGATCGGAACGCCGCGCAGATCCTGACCGGGAGACGGCGTCAGATGCAGTTCGCCGTTTTCCACGGCCCCATGCACCGTGATCGATGCGACGGCTTCGGGGAAGGCCATCCGCATCACCAGGCGATGCCGATCTCCCATAGAGGTCCCGGCGAGCAGCCAGGGAAGGCGGTAGGTGGTGCGGCCATTGTACCGACCTACATGGAGCGCGCGCGAGCGCAGCATGTCGTAGATACGCGCATCGCGCCGTCCGGCATCGGCGTCGACGCGTGCCTTGATGCCGGCCATCTGGTCCGGCGAGGCGGCGACCGTGCTGTCTGGATCGATCACCAGCCATGCCGCGGACCCGCGACAGACGAGCGCGTTCGCCGGACCACGGATGACGACCGCCGACATGCCGTACATGTCGTCCGTACTGGTAGATCCCTTGCTGATCTGGAGCACCGGTGCCTCGTGATCATAGGCCATGCTCCATCTATCGAACCCATCGACGTCGCCACGCTTTCCCTCCATGCCGAGCGCGAGGAACCGGCCCGGCGCGGCATCGAGGGCGCCAGCCGGCTTCACAGCGAACGTGATGCACGCGATGCGCGCGAGGTGCGACCCGATCCGCGAGAACGGCATCGACCGGTCGGCGAGGACCGCACATCGCCTGGAGGAGACAACGGCGGCGATCTGCTCGATGGACATCCCATCCCATCCTGTCGCCGCCATGCCGGACGCCTGCGTGGACGCGGTGACCTGGGCGTTCTCCGCCGCGACACGCTGGGCCTCATGCCGTTGTTCCACCACGCGGGCGTCTCGTTCCGACTGCTCCCGTTCGCGCGTGCGGCGCTCGTCGACCTCGCGTATCGAGCGAGAGGTCGAGTCGAGCACCTTCGCGCCCCCAAAGAACAGCGTGAGTCCGATCGGTATCGCCACACCAACGGCGACGAAGATCGTGGCACCACGCGAGAGCTTCCATCTCATGCAGGCACCATACGGGTTGCCCGCCACTGCCAACAGGGACAGGATTCGTGACAATGTGCGGCCAACGCTGATCGCCGAGATCGGCAGCAGCGAGCGCCGTGGCCATTGTAGATGCCGCCCAACCCAGCGGACTCCAGATCCCGATACGCCGCATGCAAGCCGAGCACCGAGGTTATTGACTTGAGGATGTCGCAGATGCCGGGAGTCAGTAAGCGGCACCAACACCGCCGATCTGCTGGCAGATGGCTGCTACCGGGGACGGACGATCACCACGATCACACGATCGCCCTTGCGCATCCGCACCGGCAAACCAGCCGCGCCGATCACCGACTCGACGACACGCTGGCCAACCTCGGGCGACAACCGCCACGCATTGCGCGCCTGGGACAATCCAGTGACTTCGACAGCAGTGAGCGCCTGCGTCATCCGGTCGAGGTTGAGTTGCCGGCCCCGGTGCCGCTTCGGGACGACCAGGTCAGGGCCGTCACCATCGCCACACTCCAACCATGTTGCGGAGACCCCCGTGGCCGTAGCGAGCGCCGGCACCCGGTCGCCCAGGTCGCGCTCGCCCGAGATCATGCGCGACAGGTTGGCGGGATCGACGCCTGCCCGGCGAGCAAGAGCGGCCAGCGACAGTTCGGCGAAGGCGGCTGCCCGAAGGATGCGGCGGCCTCGGGCAAGGCGACTCGCCATCATCTGCGATGTGACGCGACGGGGCATGGCCCCAACGTGACGCATGTCGCCGTGGTTGCCGACAACGGGACCGGCTGTATAGGAACGGGGTGCCGAAGAGCGAGAGATCACTGCAGGTGCGGGTGAGCCGTGAGCCCTGACGGCAACGACCAGGCCGAGACGGCGCCAGTCGGCTCGTCGACGGTCATGCTGCGGGCACTGGTACGGGAGGTCGAGGTGACTGCCTCTGGCAGTTGTGCGCAGGTGCGGAGCCTGCTGGAGCAGGACACCCCGGAGTCGGACCGGGCGGCGCTGCGCCTCCTCGCGGTCTGGCTGATCTCGAACCCCGAAGCGGCAGCGGCGTTGCGCTCCCGGTTGCGGGGGCACTGATGGCCGTCCCCGAGGTTCCTGATTTCGACCGTCTGCTCGCAGACGCCAGTTCCCAGCGAAGGCCAGTGCCGCTCGACGAGGCCCGCCGCGTCCTCGGCGACCTCTTCGACGAGCACGACCTGTCGCACGAGACCCTGGTGATCCGGGGCAACGACTACGCCATGACACCGACGACATGGGTACGTGTCGTCCAGCGCGCGAAAACCAAGCACAACGGAGGGAGCGGGACAACACCCGCCCAGCAGGCATGACGGATTACCCACCACCAGGTTTCAACATACCCCTGCCGGAGCCGTCGCTGCCTGAACTGCGGGCATTGCGGCGCATCGTGCAGCACCGCGACCACATGACCATGTTGGAGCAGGTGGTCCGTGAAGTTGGCGTGTCGGTCTTCACCGAGATGCTGCCGCTCATGCAGGAGCGACCAGCACTGATCCGTCGCGGACGGATCGTTGGCCTGCCGCCGGGTACGTACGCGATCCTGCTGCACGACATCGTCCGCCGTCGGCGGGCCGAGGCGTCCACGGAGGCCGTCGCTCCACGCTGACGACGACGCGATTCACTGCCGGCCGGCGGTCGCCGCAGCGATCTGCTTGGCCAGTTCCTGGGGCTGGTAGTCCCGGGCCGCTGGGATGTGGATGCAGGGGATGCCCGCCGTGCGGTACACGGCATCGACGAAGTCGTCCCGCTCCGTGCGGTCGTCGGCAGCATGGCTGGCGTCATCCAGTTCGATGACGGCGCAGACGACCATGGTCTTTGGTTCGCAGAGCACGAAGTCGACGTGCTTCTTGGCGATACGGTTGAACTTGCCACGCCAGCCCTCGGCACCCTTCCGCACCTCGACCAGATCGGCGACGCGGACCTTGGTCAGGATCGTGTACTGCTGCGACGCGGCGAGCAGGAGCACCTTGTAGAACGAGTATTCGGCCCGGCTGAACAGGTAGGGCTTCTTGACGTAATCCGCGACATCCTTGGCGGCCTTGGCGTCTGGTTCATCAGCCTCCAACGCCTGGAGCTTCGCCTTCATCTTGACGAGCAGCGCCAGCGCGGCGATGACGACCAGGGCGGCGATGGCGATGATGAGCAGGTGGGGCATGGGATCTTCCGATGTCGCGCACGCTATCGGAGGCAAGACGCGCCGCTACCCCACGTCGATGTCCTCAACCAACCACCGGAGTCGCGGAGAACGTAGGAGGAGGTCACACGGCTGCGACCGGCAGATGTTCGTCGTTCGCTGGCGCACTCGACGCAACACGGTTCTGTCACCACCCAATAGCCTGCCGCCGCATTAGTAGTAGGTCCTGGACGACTTGACGAAGGGGATCAGTTGGATGCACGCCTTGCCGATCTCGACCATGCCGATAAACGCGAGAATGGCGACCTCGGGAGGTCGAGTGACCGCTGGAATCTGAACTCCATTGGGAACAGGTCGCGGGTATCGCAGGTTATTGTAGAGATAGACATCGTTGATCAGTTCGCCAATGGACTCCAGATTCTGGTCTATCGAACGTAACAGGCAGGCCGCCAATAAGGGATCCTTCACATGTGAGGTTTCCAGTGCTTCACGTATGGACGGCAACTCGTGCAGATATGCTGTAGATTTCGGACCAAAGCCGTCGCGGCGAAAGTAGCCGTCCAGTGCTTGCGGGTCGATGTGCAGCATGATCGCCTTGAAGGACTTTTCTGACGCCTGAAGCATGAGGATCAGGGCATTCCGATGATGGCTCTGGTCCAGAAGCAGCCTGGCGTCTCGCATGTCTTCCGCGGCACAGGTGATCATATGATGGGCCAACCGAACCCGTTGCTCATCGCGTGACGAGCAGGAGACGACTTCGGTGCTCCGTATCTGCTCGTCGTTGTCCATGCGCCCAAGGTAGTTCATCCGGGCTATCGGCTCAACCCCTTCAGAGGCCGGGTGTATGCCAACTGCGACGATCGAACTCGCAGCCTTTCCTCTTGCCGTGGTGGTGTACCTGCAAAACCCAGGCTTGCCGAGATCGAACGGCAGGGCATAGCTGATAGCAGGTCATGTCGGCCGCAGCAACCCGCTTCACGAACCCATCGACAGGGACGACCTATCGACTGATCCTCGGTAACGGGGACTGGCGTGTAACCAAGTCCAGGGATGACGGCGGTCAACTCCGGCTCGCCCACCTCCGTGGCAGCGTCGGCACTGGCCCCCTGGATGCCGCCGCCGTTGCCCGTCTCGTCGCCGGTGCGGGTGGGCGAGCGGTCGTAGCGACGGAGCCAACGGCGGTATTCGCCGCCATCGTCCTCCATGATCTCGAACGGGCCGCCGATGTCGTCGTGGCCATCGCACGCGAGGCCGAAGAGGTGTACCGGAGCGGTTGCCGGGGCTTCCGTCCGCGGAGCGCCGCGCTGCGGCAGCAGCGCGACACCGCATTGCAGCGTGCGACGGAGACCTGCCGGAGCATGGCCGAGGCGTGGCGGGCACATGGCTTGGTGGCGCCGCACGCCATCCCGGCATGGCTGGTTGCGGCGCTCGCGGACAACTGATCGTAGATCAGGACTTCTTCAGCGTATCAACGAACGCCAGAAAACGAGCATGCTCACGCTGGTACTGAGCAAATCGAGTGTTCATCGCCTCGAACAGGTCGCCCTTTTCAAGCGTGAGCCACTTGTCACCGCGCACACGGCGCAGACTGGTGTAATACCAGCCACGGCCTAACCAGACTCCTTGATAAATGGTTTCACTGCGGGCACAGATTGCGATCATCTGCTTGACGTCGGTAAGATAGAACCATGACTCCTTGCCAATCGCGGAATCGAAGCGTGGTATGCCTGTTCGCTTCAACCACGCTCGCACATCAGCTTTCACGACCTTCACCGCGTGGTCAACTAGACCTTTAAGCACAACGCGCTGCGCTTTGCCAACCACTCCTCGGTGACGTACCGCCATACGCAGTCCTCCCATGACTGAGGGGACTGAAAGAATCCGATCGGTCAAGGATCGGCACAGGGCTCAACTCTTAACCCAATGCGAAGGCAGGCACAGCAGGTGCATCATCGAATGGAGGCGACGCGGCTCGCCCTCGAACCGCAACATCGCGCATTGACGCCATCACTCCCAGCGCCTGGGCGTAGGTCAGTGATCCGACCTCGACGATGATCCCGAACCGGGCAGCGACAGGATCGCCGTCAGCGCGATCAGTACGGATCAACGTGCCGCGGACGCGATCGAGTTCATCGCGGAAGGCTGCCGTCATCGGCTTCTTGCCGCCGACACCATCGCAGTGCCAGCCCGTGGAGGTCGCGATCTCGGCGAGTTCCTGCTCGGCGATGAGACGGTCCTGGTCGAGGACCCGAGTGCGGCGGCGGCGCAGCGCGTCGATGGCATCGGCGATGTCGGCAGCGACGGCGGCATCGTCTGCCTCCAGTGCGGCGGACAGCACACCGCCGCTCGGGGGCTGCGAGCGGATCACCGCCACGGGGGCACCGGGGCCTTCGACCAACGACACCGAGCACCACGTCTCAATGTCGAGGCGGATCGGCGTGCCGGTCACGTGGATGTCGCCGACATCCAGACCGTGCAGATGGGCAATGCCGACAAAGGCATTGCAGATGCGACGCCAGCGCAGGCGCAGCGATTCCAACGCATCGACGTCCAGCATCGCCATGCCCAAGCATAT
The DNA here is from genome assembly GCA_022841245.1 of Planctomycetota bacterium. Lineage (GTDB taxonomy): Bacteria > Planctomycetota > UBA11346 > UBA11346 > UBA11346 > UBA11346. The sequence continues at coordinate 64,486 of JALHRW010000003.1, read as the reverse complement.
GGCTGCCGCGCGTCGGCGACAGCCCCCGACCATGCCATCCATCGCCACCGAACTGTTGCAGCGATCTCCACGCCATCGACGATCGCGCCATGGGCACCCTGCGTCCACGATCCCGAGCGGCATACCGCCGTCGCAGCCCCGAACTCGACGCGGTAACAACTGCGGCGATGACCGCGATCGCCGATCATCTCCGCCTCGGCCCCGGTTATGGCATGGCTGAACTGGTAGATCGGCACTGGCGGATCGGCACGGCACTGAGCCCCGAGGGCAAGACGAAGATGCCCTACAGGAGCATGCGCACCAAGATCCTCGCCGAACGACTCGGCGAGGCGCTCGGCAAGGGCTACAGTTCGACGGTAATCTTCGATGCGCGTCGACTCGTCCGCAGATACCCCAAACGTGGCGATCTCCCCCGCTTTGTGACCTGGGTGGAACTGCGACCGTTCATCCGCCTGGTGCCGCCGCGGCGCGAGCCCAAGCCGAACGCCGCGCAACGGCGTCCGGGTCTCCTCGAACTGCGACGCCTCGTCAAGCGCGCCGTCCTGATCTGGACAGACGAGCAATGGCTGGAACTTCCCTGCCGGCACCCCTCGGCGTTGCTGTTCAGCGACGGCGGCGTCGACGTCGTCGTCCGCATCATCCAGCCGGCTCTGCGCTACATGCCGATCCCCGCCTTCGACGAACGGGGCAAGACGATGCTTGAGGTGCGCTGGGGTGAACGTCCGGTGATCCGCTGCCTGCGCCGGCACCGCCGGCACAGCCAGATCAACGTCAAGGATCTGCGCCGCTGCATCCTCGATCCATGAAGTTGGTCACGGCTAGTACCAGGTTTTTCCCGGAGGCAGGCTCAGCACGTCGAGTCCGCTGAACTCGCGCCGCTTCCACATCCCGGGGCGAGGATGGTCTGGGAGCACAATCGGGCATCGACGTGCACGAGCGTGCGCATCGCAGATGTACATCATGACCTCGGGGAAGGTCTCGGCGCTCCGCGGATTGTCGAAGCTGATCGCCACGCCTCTGGGCGCAGGCGTACAGATCCTGACGATCACCCGGGAGCCGCGCTCGTCGTGCACGAGGCGGACGTCGCCCCAGGTGCCGAGCATGATGGCGACGGGGTCACCGACCATGTCAACCTCGGACAGGAGAATGCCGCAGGTGCGGAGCGACCTGCGGATGTCGCCAGCGAAAAATCGCCATTCGTTGTGAACGCCGGCGACCGTGAGGGGATGTTTCCAGAGGCCCTTCGCTCGGAACATCGCCAGCGAGCTGCGAGGAGTAGCCCTGGGAACCATGTCCAGGAATGCCGTGCTGGTCAGCAGCGGATTGCACGGAGCCGATCCGGGCGACACCACGTCATCGACGATGGTGACGCTCTCCACGGCCGCTCCTCCCGAGTTCGGGCTGGAGCGATCATCGAGCGGGCGCGCTGTCATGGCGGTGCTCCTCAACCAACGTGGGTATGCGTGCAGTAGGTCAGGCTAGTGACCGGATCCAAGCACGACGTCCCTTTGGCGTCTCGTTGCCGCAGGAGATAGATGGTGAACTTGGCGACGTCGGTGATCGCAATGCCGGTGTTGTCATCCAGATTGCCGGCAACCCGCTGATTGGTCCTGTTATCGATGATTTCGTATCGACCCCAATGCGACCATCCGATGCTGCGCACCGACGGCTTCCTCAGGATGTAGCCGAACCTTCCCAGTTCGGAGCGGATTTTGCGCTCCAACTGCGAGATGTCGTCGAGGAGGGTGAGTTCGTCGAGGTGCATGGGTTGCTTCTTCATGGGTGTGGTGGGCATGGTGGTGATGGGGTTACGTGGAGAGGGCTTCGGAACATCACGGTGCAAGAACGGCATCTGCGATGCGCTGGATGAAATCGGATTCGGGTTCACCGCGGTGCTGCTCCGCGCGACGGATCAGGCGCCACTCCGGCTTGGAAGACCACTCCAGCGCCAAGGCGGTCGCTCCACTGTCGTCGGCACCACCGAGAACGATCGGTGACGGTGCGCGCCCGTTGTACCTGGCGACCTGCACCGTGATCATGGTCGGACCATCACTGAAGGCGATGTCGAAGATGCGGTGACGGCTCAACGACGTCCAGTCGGGGTGGACCCTGGCGATCCCACGGAGCACCCACTGCCGGATCTCATCCGGCATGGCGGCGCGGAAGTCGTAGTCGTGCGTCAGCCGCTTGTGCGGACCGTTGCGTGTCGAGAGCCCGGCGCGCTCGATGTCGGTCCAGCACGCACCGCGGGGAATGTCGGCCCGCAGCGGATACAGCGTCGCGAAGCGCTTCGACTTATAGACGAAGCTGCGGTCACAGGCGTTGTTGGTGCCGTACGCAATCACCTCGATGAGCCATGTGATCGACCTGTGGCGATGCGGCATCCGCTTGGGATAGGTGTAGTTGATCGCCGTGCCGAGCCGCCAGGCCAAATCCGCCTTGGGGTCGATGCCGGGACCAGCCCCAATGACGAAGTGATCGTTGATGGCGTCGACACTGGCCTGGAACAACGCCCTGTAGTTGAGTCGACGCTCCTCGTTGAAGCTCTCCAGGATCTCATCCCAGCGCTCGATGTTGGCGGTCTGCGTCGGCACTGAGGCTGACATGGCGGAGGCTCCGATGAGGACTGGGCGTGATCCGGTCATCATAATCATGGGTCACGAGTTCCACAACCCTGTTTCTCACACGCAATCGACCGCGGTTTCAGCACCGCAGACCCCATCGTCAGATCGAGCCGTCAACATACGATGCGAACATGCACGAGAACGTCACCGACCAGGTCGGGCACGACGCCGATCGCCGCGCTGCGCTTCGCAGCGAGATCCTGTCATTGGGGATGTTCCGGGGACTCAGCGCCGAGCGCCGCGTTGACGAGGAACTCCAGCGCCAAGGCGTCGCGCCGAAGTACAAGCGGCGGGTGAGCCTCGCCGAGAGCACGATCGCCGACGGCATGCTCGAACAGCCCGAGGCCATCGTCGACGCAACGGGATGCGCCGATCCGCGCACCGGCGCGGAACTCGTCGAGCGGATCGGCCACGCGATGCCGGGGCGCTACCAGCTCGACAACATCCAAGCGCGAGCAACGCCGGCGAAGACCATCAAGGAGGTCTACAACACCGCGGTGCTGCTCGGCGCCGAAGTCCGTACCGGAGATGGTGCCGAAGGCGTCGTCGCCCAGAACGTCGTCCTCGCGCAGACCTGGGCGACGACGCTGCTCGCGGCCTGCGGCGAGATCCGCGGCGGCATCGATCCCGGCCAGGAGCGCCTGCTCCGCTTGGCCACCAGGTTCATGGATCTCGCCGGACGACAGGCCGAGGTACTCCGCCGACTCCGCCACGGCGGCCAGCAGGTCGTCCGTGTCGAGCATGTCGACGTGCACCCCGGTGGGCAGGCCGTCATCGGCGCTGTCGCCGGTGGTCCGACGGGGGGAGGGCGGTCATGACGATCGAAGCACCCCATGGAACTGCCGAGCCGCTCCAACTCCGCGGAGCGAGGCGCTGTGGAGCCAAGAACCGGCGAGGTCTCCCCTGCGCACGCGCGGCCCTGCACGGCAAGACTCGGTGTCGCCTCCACGGCGGCCTATCCACTGGTCCGCGAACCCCCGAGGGGCTCGCACGCTGTGTAGAGGTCAACCTGCGGCATGGGCGTCGATCCAGGTTGTTCCGAGAGATCATCGCCAAGGCCGGCATGGCGTTGACCGCCATGGAGACGGAGGCCGTCGCGGCGGCGATGCGGGACTGGTCTCGTAGTCGTGCTGCTGCGAGCACGACTTCCAGCGAAGTGTCACCGCAGCCCGTTCACGAACCGGACCGGACGGAATCCCTAGCGTGACCTAGGCTCATGCGTCTCGGGTTCGGACCTCTCAAGGAGGGTCGGTGGGTGGCTATCAACAAAGTGGCGACCGTCGCCACTCCATCATGATGCCGGGTCGTAACGGGGTAGTCGCCGCGGGGAAAGACCCCTTCCCAGGCCGGAGCTGTCCCAGTTGTCCCCTCGTGTCCCCATCTGTCCTGTGGATGTTGCCCCGCCAGATCCATAGCATCGCCGGGTATGACAACTCCTCCTACCCCTACTCTTCGCCCCACGTGGACCTGCGCGAGGTTCGCCGCAGCCACCGGCATCCACATCGACACGGCGTGGCGGTGGTGTCGCAACGGCACCATCGCCGCGACCAAGATCGGGAAGTGCTACTACATCCCCGCCAATGAGGCCGAGCGGATCATCGGCGGACCCCGGCGTCGGAAGGCGAAGTCATGAGTTCTGACGACATCGCCAAGCCGCGGCGGCGCACCCTCGCTGAGGAGGTCTTCGGCGGCCCGGATCACGCCAAGGACACCTTCACCACGGAACTCGGCGCGGCTCTGGTCGCACATGGAGGCGTCCCGTCGCATCGCCTCGACGGGTTCAAGGTCGAGACCGAGCACGGCGCCTACAATGCCTTCGACCTGATCACGTCGGCGCCGATGCTGGCGTTCGGCCTTCGCGCTACTGCTGATGCCATCGACGCCGAACCCTGGGCGTACGAGAATCCCGAGGAGCGCAGCAACCGCATCCACCAGCACTCCATGTCCGTCGAAGAGGACGCCAGGGAGTTGCGTCAGCAACTCCGCCGACACGACGTCCAGCCAACCCCTCCCGAGGTGAAGCCGATCGCGAAGATCAAATACCGCATCAACTTCGACCCGGCGAAGCTCCTCACCGCCAACCTCGACGATGTCCTCGATCCGACATGCATCGGGATGACGCGACCGCTGACCATCGCGAGCGCAAAGCAACGCGCCATCGGCAAGGCAGCGGTGAACGTCTGCAACACCTACTGTCACCTGCGCTGGGGGTCGTCAGTCGTGGGTTGCCGTCCCGGCATCAGCATCGGCCACATCCTCAAGTCGCTCCAGGCCGCAATCCACGCGACCTCGCGGACCTATGTCCTCGCCTTCGACATCGCGGGGTTCTTCGACACGGTGCCGATGCCGCGGGCCATCAGCCTCGCGCGGGACCGGCTCGGCTACGACGTCGACTCCGATCTCGGCTGGCTGCTCGAATCCGCGGTCCTCGGCTTGGGGTACTATCCGCAGTCGGGCTATCTCCCCCAGGGCAACCCCATGTCGCCCCTGCTCGCCAACCTCTACGCCGCCGAAGCCATCGACGCCGAGGCCATCCAGTGGGGTCCGCTGATGCGCTACGTCGACGACGGCCTGCTGCTCTGCCGCGACGCCGGCCATGCCCATCGTGCCTACGACGCCATCGAGCGTCACGCCGGTCCCCATGGGCTGCGTCTCGCCACGAAGAAGACCCAGTACGTCGACCTGCGTTCGAGCACCGATGTGCTGACCTACCTCGGTGTCAACCTCCACGTCGACGCCGACCTGCGCCTGCACGCCATCCTTCCCGACGCCGCCATCGTCAAGCTGTGGCACCACCTCGGCATCGCCGTCCTGGGGCGCGCCTCGACGACGACCCCCGCGGAGCACGCCCTGCTCGTCGTCCAGCGCCGCACCCAGATCTGGCAGGGGTGGTGCTACGCCTTCGGCGCCGCGGAGTGGACCCCGGCTCAAATCGATACGGTGGGCAAGATCTTGGACAGCTACGCGCTCGGCGGCGATCGTCTCCGCGAATCCTTCGCCGAGGCGTGGCGGGACAGCTACGCTGGGGAGGCGGCGACCCGGGCGAAGACCGCGGAGGTGTTCGTGCGGCGGTTTCAGCAGAGCGGTATCGACGCCAGGCTCGACGCCGATGGCAACCTCGACATCGCCGCACCAGACATCGCCTCGCTGCGGGCCGACTCCGCGGCCGTATTCGCGCGGACCAAGCCCATGGGTCTGCGCTGGATGTCGTCGCGTAACGGCGTGATCCGCCCGCGGTGGACGGGTCCACCGATGACGCTGCGTGCGCCATCGCTACGCGCCCGCCTCACCACCAATGACTTCGGCGAGCGCTACGCCGATGCGCTCCCCGCCCTGCCCGGCGAGGTCCCCTTCACGCTCGGCCGCGGCTCCCGTGGCAATGGCGTCCTGCCCGGAGCCATCGTGACCTAGCACCACCCCTTCTCCCCGCCGTAGCTCGTTGACAACTGCATAGCCGAGGACCCCCATCCCATATCCGGGACTCTCTCCTGCGTCAGCCCGCTCGGTTGTTGAATCCGAGGACGAGCGGTGACGCGCAGGCGAGGGTTCCGGTGGTTGGTGGGCATATGCAGGAGGTCGTCGATCAGGTCGCCGCGGACCGCCGCGGGGCTGAGCAGAGACAGAGAGGACGACGACCAGATCCAGGTAGATGAGAGGCACCGCAGCGCGCAGAGACCAAACGTCGTCGACGGAGAACATCGCGTCGACTCGAGAAGGATCGCAGACGCAGCCAGGAGAGAAGGAAGCGCCGCGGAGAGACGAGGCAGCACGACGACAGCGAGCAGAGCCGCGGAGAAACCATTCCGCAGCTCCCGATAGACCCGCAGACGCGCAAGACAGAAACCAACGCGACCCCTACGCATACGCCCGCCATCCAGCACCTACCGCACGCGCACCTCTACGCCACAGCCCCAAAGGAACCTACGTGGCGCCGCGCGCGGCGCCACCACCGAGCCTGCAGCCGTGTTGCTCGCTCATCCTCCCCGGACCGCCACGACCTGGTGGAAACAACCCATACGCTGCTCACACAGCCCTCGATCAGCGGGTAGCTGGTCATCGTCGATGTTTCGACGGGTCCTCGACATGCATGACAAGCATCCGCATGGCCATTATGCGATGCGCGCCGGCTGACCGTTCGAAACGGTTACCTTGGGAACCGGTGCGTCTCCACATTGTCGATCCTCAACGTCCAATCGGAAGGGAGCGTGTGGCGGCAGAACCAGGCATGGCCGAACACCTTAATCTTTAGGTGGTATGGCGTTATAATACATGAGGGGTTCTTAGCCCCTTCAGTCCTTCCGCCTGGTCGCGGATTCCGTGCAACCGCCGGTCCACCCGGCGGCTGCTTCCGTTTGGAGACTTCTCATGTCCATCCGCAACTTCAGCGATCGGGAGATCCCCGTCTCGCAGTCCGCACCCCTCAGCTTCGCCGAGACCTGTGGTGCGACGTCCGTCGCCGTCGACCTGCTGCCCACGCGTCGCTGCCGGGTCCCCGCCGATTGGCCATCGCCGATCCTGCGGTTCCTCGATAGCAGCAACCCCCGGCCGCGGGCGACGCGCCGCTCGGCGGTGGCGCACCACCCCGTCGGGCGTCCGCCGCTGTCGGCGGCCTGAGCGCCGTCCGCGCGCATACGAGCATACCCGTCCGCATGTATGCGAACACCTAATGGTGCCCGCATACATGCGGACGTGCTACGCTGGCTCAACCCATGTCCTCTCCCAGGAAGTCCATTTCATTCCGGGTCTCGGCCGACCTGCACAAACGCCTTCGGCATTTCCTCCGCGAACGCGCCGCTGCGCCCTGGTACCTCCGCCCGGCAACCCTGGCGGAGAGCGCGCTGCGTCGCGAACTCGACCGGTTGGAGCGCTGCCTCCAGACTGGCGAAGATCCCGGTTTCGAAGGCGAGGCCGACAGTGAACCCGAGGTGCCGCCACCGCGGCGCATCGGCATGAACACCCACCCCGGACCTGTCCGGCGGTGAACCCACCAAACCACCAACGCTAGGAGCCCTCCCATGGTCGGTCGTCAGCCGCCCCCACCGCCGCCACCGGGGTCGTGGGGCATGATCGTTGCCATCGGCATAGCGGCCGTTGCCGCTATTGTCGGTGGCGTCTTCATCTTCCGGTCACCGGCATCTGCCCCGGTGACGCAGGCCAGCATGGCATCCTCACCCGGCAGCACCGTGCCGAAGCCGGCGATGCCGCGGCGCGAGTACATCATCATCGGCACCGATGCCATCACCGGCAAGGATGTCACCGTGTTGGTAGAGGCGCCATCGGAGGAGGCCTTCCGGGCAAAGGTGGCGGAGATCCGCGCCGACGCCGAGCGCTTCCGCAAGCAGGGCCTGATCCTCGTCGCCACCTCCGAAGGTGGTGGGATCTGGATGGCCCCGGCCGACGCGGTGAAGATGGCCAAGATGAACGGCATCGTCGAAGGGACCGCAGTTGCCAATGAGGCCCTGCGGCAGGCGGCGAACCAGCGCATCGCCGACGACTTCGCCGCGACAACGGCGAAGCTGGCCGAGTCGAAGCGCGCGGCGGACCTCGCCTCCACCAGGACTGATGCCATCGTCGCCGCGCAGCAGGCCGAGCAGGATGCCGCCAATCGCGAGTTCGAGTCGCAGATCCAGCGCCTCGAAGATGAGCAGCGCGCCCTGCTCGCGCAGATGACCCCGAAGGACAGAGAAGCCGCGATGGCGTTCCTGCTCACCAGCTTGAACGGCACGGTGACCACGGCGAAGGGCGTAGTCCTCAGCCGTGAGGCGAAGATCGCCGAGATCGCCGCCAGGATTCCGTCAATCCGGCAGATCGTGCAGTTCATCGATCAGGTCCATGAGTTGCGGAACGCGCACAGCGGCGCATCCACCGTGGTACTGACGCCCGAACAGGAACTCGCCGCCGAGCGCCAGCGCGTCGTCGTCTACGACAGCAAGGGCAATCCCTTGCCGGGCTACGGCACGAAGCCCGCGGGTCTGGTCTTCAACATCGTCGAGGGGACCGGTGAGGTGCGGCGCATCGACTCAAACGACAAGGACGCGCTGTTCACCGGTTCCGGCGGAGCAGCCAGCCCGGCCCCGAGCTACGCCGGTCCCGGCGTGGTGCAGGCGAACGGCGACGTCGTCATCCACCAGGGCAAGAAGACCGACGTCATCCAGCCCAGCCGACCGCCGGTGATCCCCGACCCCATCGGCCTCGGTGAACGTCTGGTGCTAATCGACATCTTGGTCGACAAGTTCGGACAGCGCCGCGCCGATCTGGTCAACCCCAAGTGGACCTACGCCGACCTCGTCGAACTCTACTGGGTGCAGGTCCGGCAGTCGGGCAGACCGGCGCCGTATCCCGAAACACCAGCGGCGCAGGCCGATGCCACACCTCGGCAGAGGTGACCACCGTGTCGATCGAGACAGGTTGCAAATGGCCTGTCACAGGATCTCCCATCAACCATCAACCCGAGGAACCCTCTCATGTCAGACCCATCTTCGGTGCCATTGTCTGCACAGCCACGGCAGATTGGCCGTGCGCCTCCCCCGCCGTCGACGCGCTCACGGCGGACCCCGATTATCATCGGCGGCGTCATCCTCGTTGTCGTCGCTGGAGGAGGCTGGTTGCTCGGCCGCTCATCGGCCAGTGCGCCTTCCCAGCAATCTACTGCAACGCCAACGCAGGCAGCGACCGAGTCATCCGCAGCAAAACAGGAGCCATCTGCATCTTCGACAAAGCTGAACCCGTCTGCTGCCGCCGGAGACATGCGCAAAGTCCTGGCTGCCTCCCACTACATGCTGTTTTCCGAGGAGACGGCGTGGAAGGAGTCGAAGGAGGCGATCTCGGACTTCGACGCATCCCGCCAGAAGGCAGGCAAGGCGTTCAGCACCAACTGGCTTGAAGAGAAATATCAGGGGGTGTGGGTGGTGAGCAAAATGAGCACTGATGGAGGGGCTACATACAAGACGCTCAAAGGGTCGAAGCTGTGCTTGACCCAGAAGGACAGGGTCAGGATCAGTGATGGATCTCTGCTCTACATCAAATCCGTCGAACACCTGAACACGCCAGACCATCAGATCTTCGTGACCTTCCCCGACAGGACGAGGAAGTGGTTCGTAACCGACACCGATAAACCCGGTGTCTTCCTCCTCCAGGAGATGACCTTGTCTGGGAAGGCACCAGTGCTGTTCCACGAAGGCAGCCGTGTCCTCTTCACGGTCGAATAGACGATCTGGCATTTCGGAGTGCGCGCACCGGATCGTCCTTACGTGGGCGGTGTTGGTTGGCTGCACGTTCGGCGGCGAGTCCGTTCAGGGCGTCACCGCCACGGTCAACTTCTCACCCAATGGCGGCTGCACCGCCGCCATCGTCGCCGTCCTCGCCGATGCCAAGCAGACCGTGCTCGTGCAGGCGTACAGCTTCACCTCAACGCCCATCGCCAAGGCGCTGGTCGCGGCGAAGGCGCGAGGCGTCGATGTGCGGGTGATCCTCGACAAGTCGCAAAGAACCGAACGTTACTCCGGCGCGGACTTCATCGCCCACGCCAGCATCCCCGTGGTGATCGACGAGCAGCCCGCCATCGCGCACAGCAAGGTCATGATCATCGACTCGGCCGTCGTCATCACCGGCAGCTTCAACTTCACTTCCTCGGCTGAATCCCGGAACGTCGAAAACCTCCTCGTCCTGCGGTCGGTCGAACTCGCTGCCGCGTACACCGCGAACTGGCAGGCCCGCGCTGCCGTCTCCGCTGCCTTCACCCCCAAGGACCTGCGGCCATCGCCGTAAGTCGGAGGGATCTCATGGACCAACGCCACATCAACGCCGCATGTGCCGGAATCCTCCTCGGCTGCGGGTCCGGCGAGATCGTCGTTGTGTTGTTCCCCCAGGGCAGCCTGCACTCGGGCATCATGCTGATGCTGCTGAACGGCGCCGTGGTCGGCGTCATCGCCCTGGTCATCTCGATCATCACGGCGCGGCGCCCACCGCCGTGAATGCCGGCGTCGTATTCACCATCCACCACCACGCCCGCCGACAACCCCGGCGGGCTTTCTCGTTCAAGGAGTTTCCCATGATCACCATCAACGTCGCCGCCGGATCAAAGCGGCCTCACCCCACGGAGCAGTACGGATCGATCAGCGCCACGGTCAGCCTGCAGGGCGAAGCGGGAGCGCTGGCCGACATCCCCGGCGTCATGCGTGACCTCTTCCAGGCCGCGCAGGCCGGTGTCGACGAGCACCTCGCCAGCCAGACCAGTTCTGCGGCGGCTTCGGCATCTGCTCCGGCTCCGTCGTCACCGCAGTTCCGTCCGACGCCGGCACCGGCAGCGACCAGCGGACCGGGCGCCCGCGCGAACGCATCGCAGCCGTATCGTTCGACCGCCCGGCGCGGTCCCGCCCCGGCGACCGACAGCCAACTGCGCTACCTCGGCAAACTGATCACCGACACGCGGTCGTCGCTGCCGGCGATCCTCGACCACCACCAGGTCGGCGACCTCCGCGACCTGTCCTGCAAGGCCGCCGCGCAGCTCATCGACGAGTTGAAGGCCCAGGCGGTGCCGGCGTGATCGCCGCTGCCGCCATCGACCACCTCAGTCACAGCCAGGTCCAGACCTTCACGACCTGTCCACGGAAGTGGTCATACGACAAGCAGGAGCACGCCCCGCGGGAGCGGATCCCGTCGAGCTTCGCCTTCGGCATCGCCGTCCACGACTGCCTCGCCGGGGTCAACGAGGCGTCGATGCACGGCGAACGGATCGACGCCGCTGCGGCGTTCATGGCGCAGTGGAAGCTCGCCATCGCCGGCGAGGTGCCGGTCCACTACGGCAAGGACACCGCCGACGATCTCCTCGCCAAGGGCCGGGCGCTGGTCACCGCCTACGTCCCACCGCCGGACATCATCGGGGTGGAGCAGCCCTTCACGGTCGACCTCGACCCCGATCTCCCCCGAGTCGAGGGCAGGATCGATCTGATCCGGCGCGATGCCGCCGGGAACCTCGTCGTCGCCGACATCAAGACGGCGGCGTCGCGCCTGCTCACCGAAACCGACGCCGTCGAGGCGCAGCTCGGATTGTACGACCTCGCCTATCCCGCTGCCCAGCACGAGATCATCGTCCTCGGCAAGCTGAAGTCGCCAACGGTGACGGTGCAGCCGATCACCCCCTGGCCGGATCGCCTGGTCCGCCAGCACTACCGCGAGGTTTTCGCGGCGATGGATGCCGGGGTACGCTACGCGGTGCGCGGTTGGGGCTGCGACGGCTGCCCCTTTGCCGACCGCTGCCGGGCGGAGGGCTGATCATGTCCGATCGTACCTATACCTGGTTCGCCATTCCGCTCGGCGCGCTGACACCGGAGCGCCGCCTCGCCCTGGCGACGATCACCGCCACGATGGTGCCTGTTCTGTCGGCGATCCTTGCCGAAACGCCCCAACCCGACCCGGCTCTGGGCCAGGATGACCTCGTCGTCCGGTTGGTTGATGGGGTGCCCTGCCTGGTCTGGGAGGACATCGAGTCCGACCGCGGCGGCTGGGACAACGAGGAAGCGCTGCAATGCGCCGCGATCCCCTACCTCCACCGCCACAACGCCGGGGAGGAGTACGGGCCGGGCCTCGCCGCCTTCGACACGGTCACGCATGCCGCCGTCCGCGCCGATGCCGACGGCTACCCCATCGCGGGGCTGAACGTGACCGACACCGGGGTCGAGGTCGACCCCGAAGACGTCGCCGATGCCGCCGCCTATGGGCGGATCCGCGCTGCGGTGCTGCGCGGTCGTCCCGCTGCTCAGCCGTAGTTCTGCCGATTCCTGAACTGGCCCGCACGGTGTCGTGCTGGTCTGACGCGATACCCACCACGGCCGTGGCGGTATCGCCACGGCCCCAGCCCGAGGAACATCCCATGCCCCGTCGACCCCTGCCCTGGCCTGCGAGTCGTCTCGATCGTGACATCATGCATGAGTTGTATTTGGAAGCCAAATCCGAAGGCCGTCCGATGACGGCGATCATTGCCGCGGCCCTGGCCGAGCACTGCAACCGCCGCCTGCAACAGACCGCCAGCGCCGCTCCGCCTGCGACCGACACCGGTAGTGCCTCCGCGGCGGCGTGATGGCCGCAGCGCGCATCATCCTCTCCCTCCATCCCGCCGTTGTCGACATCCCCGGACGTCTCGCCATCGCTGCCGAGGTCGGACCGGGGGCGATCGACCAGATCGCCGGAGCCCTCGCGCATCGGCACGATGTCGCGCTGATCGCGATGGCTAACGGCGCGCGGACCTACCTCATCATCGATCCCGGCGACCACGCCGTCCGCACCGCGCTGGTTGCCGCCCATCTCGCCTTCCTCGACATCCGTCCGCTCCCCGGTGCAGACGACCGCATCGTCGTCCGACGCGTCGCCGGTGACGCCGTCGTCTGCACCTCCACGGCTGCCCGAGCCGACACCGCGTCTGCTGGGGAGGTTCTCTCCGGCGGCGAGTCCGGGTAGCTCAACCATCGGATCGCCACCATGGGCCTTACCATCCATTTCACCCTGCGACTCCCCGCCACCATCAGTCAGGACGAGGCCACGTCCGCCATTGCCGCACTCCGGCAGCGCTGCCGCGCCCTCCCCATGCAGGCGCTGACCCGCGTGGTCACCCTCGATGCCGACCAGATCCGTCACGTCTACGCCGATCGGAGCCGATCGCCGTGGCGCTGGGCGGTGATCCAACATGAGCGCACCGTCCACTACCACCACGACCACCGCGGCATCCCCAGGAAGTTGGCGCCAGGGGCACAGGCATCACTCGCCATCCACGCCCGCGTTCAACCGCTGACCCTCATCGGGTTTTCGTGCCAGCCAGGTGATGGCTGTGAGCCCATGAACGTGTTCATCGGCTCATACCCAGCCAGCATCCTCGCCGAGTGCCGGGGTGATCAGCACGGCTACCGCTCGGGTTCACGGCGCCTCATGCTCGATGCGCCGCTCCGCTGGGTCGGATCAGCCTTCACGAAGACTCAATACGCCAGTATTCCTGAAAACGGCGGCGTTACGAACTTTCTCCGCAGCCATCTCCTCGTCATCGCCGTGCTGGACGCGGCGCGCTCGGCGGGTTTCGAGGTCGAGGTCCATGATGAAGGTGGTTACTGGATCAACCGCAACATCCCCGCGCTGGTCGCCGAGATCGGCAGTTGGAACACCTTCATCCTCGGGGTCGGCCGGCAGCTCACCGCCGCATTCGGCGATGCGGTGCAGACCGCGATCGACCCGGAGGTCATGGCACAGCCGGTGAGCACCACCACGGCGGCAGCGATGGGGGATGACGTCCTCGATCTGATCCGGCTGACGCGCGGATCGTGCACACCGATGTCCGCTTCTGCACCTGCCGAACCGGCGGCGTCGTTGCGGTGATCGACATGGCCACGGTCTATCTCGTCGTCCAGCAGGGCGGCGCGTCGCACGAGTTCTATCTGCACACCTTCGACAGCATATCTGATGCGCGAACCTACCGGCGCAGCGCCGAGCAAGCGGCCTACGCGACCTCGCCGCCGATCCCGATCCCGGCTCGGCTGGAACGAGATCTCACCGCTGTCGAAGCCATCGTGGCCGCCGCCGTCGCATTGGTCTGAGGCGGCACACCGGTCATCCCGCACCACCACACCAGGAGTCACCACCACCATGACCATTACCGCGGTCACGTTGACGCATATTGAGGCGCAGTGGCGGACGCGCGCCCGCGCCCAGGGCTACCGCTCCGGCAGCCAGCGCTACCAGCGTGCCGAACTGGAGTTCTTCGTCGGCGCGATGGCCGCGATGGAGGCTCTGACCGGCGATCCGGCGGCGAGCTGCCCGCCGCGGTGGGTCATCGCCGGCATGCGCGGCGATCCCATCGTCCCTGTCGCTCCTGCCGGAGGTGGCTGATGCCGAGCGCCCGCGTCTTCCGTCCGGTCGCCGTCATCGCCACCACTGCCGGCCCCGTCCAACTCGACCTCCCTGACCATCCAGAGCAACGCGCCGTCGCCTGGATCATCCAGGGCGACGCTCGCGCGCTGCGCCTGCTCCTCCCCGGCCTGATCCGCCACCGGCACGGCTGCATCCGCGCCCTCATCCAGATCGAGGTCATCGCCGCACGCCCTCCGCGGCGACGGCGTTCCCGTCAACCCACACCTGCGAGCGTTTCATGACCTTCACCGACTTCATCACCACGCGCCGAACCACCGCCAGCAAGCCCACCGCTGACATCCGTTCGCGCTGGGTCTCGCGCATCATCGCCCGCAACCTGCATGAGCAGGGTGCAGCCGGGGCCGACACGTACCTCCGTGACTACGGCCGCGGCATCTCCGCCGCCAAGGTCATCGCCCTCGCCATCCAGGCCGAATGCGAAGGCTGCGACGACCTCGCCCGCGGTTTCTGGGCCGCCGCCTACCGCCTGGAGACGGGCCTGACGCCAGCGGACCAGTCCGTATCCGATGTCGGTTCCACCCAGAACGCGGACCATCCGCACATCCCGCCGGCGCTGCCAACCACCCAGCAGCCGCCGGTGCTCGCTGAGCTGCCCGCGCACCTCCAGCCCGGCCGCGTCATCACCATGCAGCCCGTTGACGCCAGCCGGACGCGCGAGGACTACATCGCCGACCCGGCCTACCTCGGCCAGCCGAAGCGCGATGGCAGCCGCATCGTCGTCTGCGCCACCAACCACACGGTCTGCTATCAGGGCCGGTCCACCGCCCTGCTCGCCAGCCCCAGCATCATCTTCGATGGCGTCTTCGTGCGGGTCGCCGCGGCGCTGGGGCCGTTCGTCCTCGACGGTGAACTCGTCTTCCTCGATGCCAGCGGCGGCGAACACCGCACCGGCTCCCAGGCGGCCCAGGCCAACGCCACCAACGGCCACCCCGATGCGCCGGTGCGCTGCCGCATCTGTGTGTTCAAGGCCCTCTTCGCCAGGGGCCGCGATCTCACGGTCGAACGCGAGTATGTCCGCATCGCCAGCGCCGACGCCATCGTCCGCACGGCGCAGGGCATGCTCATCAAGGCCGGTGTGCAGCACCATGATGTCGAGCAGGTGTTTACCGCCCGGACCACCGCTCAGAAGCAGGCGCTCGTCAGCCGACAGCAGGCCGAGGGTCGCGAGGGCGAGGTCTGGGTGCGCACCGACACCACC
The DNA here is from genome assembly GCA_022841245.1 of Planctomycetota bacterium. Classification (GTDB taxonomy): domain Bacteria; phylum Planctomycetota; class UBA11346; order UBA11346; family UBA11346; genus UBA11346. The sequence goes on along the minus strand of JALHRW010000003.1, from coordinate 48,751 downwards.
TACATCGGCGGCAAGGGCGGTGGCGAGGCCATCGTCAGGACCAAGTACCTGGAGGAGCGCGAGGTCGTCATCACCGCCTTGACGTCCACGACCGTTGCCGGTCGACCCTTCGGCGCCATCGAGGTCGCCGAGGCCAGGTCCGATGGTGCCGGTGCTCCCCTCGGACGGGTTGGCTCCGGCTTCAGCACCGCGGACGCCAACGCCATCGCCGCGCTCGTCGCCCGGCATCCCGAAGGTCTGCGCATCCTCGTCCGACACCAGGGCTGCACCGAGAACGGCATGCTCTGGCATGCCCGCTTCCTCCGTATCGTCGGTCCGATCGGCATGGTCGCGTAGGCGGCCATGCGCATCGACCGACCCCGTACCGTGTGGCCATGGGCTCGCGCCCTGCCGGCGTCCTTGACGCCCGAGCAGGTCCGCGACCTCCACGCCCTGTCGACATCCAGCGGCCGGACCATCCGCCGCATCGTCACCACCGCCGTCACCACCGCCCTCGACGACGCCCGCGAGGCCAAATCCAGGGCGGCCTGAACCACCGAGATCATCACCATGACCCAGTTCACCATCCCCCGCATCACCGCCGACCGCCTCGCGCGCCTGCCCCTGGCCTGCGCCGACGAGAGCGGTCCCCTCGGCCACATCGGCGTCCGCATCACGCCGACGGCGGTGCGCTTCGCCACCACCAACGGCCGCATCCTCGCCAGCCTCGTCGTCCCGCTCGACGCCATCACCGGCGATCCCATCGACACCATCCTCGACGCCGATCAGTTCATCGCCGCCCTCAAGGCGACGGCGAAGGCGTCCGGCGGTCGTATCCAGATCGAGATCGGCCCCACGGAGGCCCGGCTCACCAACGGCACCGCCTCGGCCATCGTCCGTCGCGTCGACGGCGCCTTCCCCAGGTTCGAGCACTGCTGGACCCGTACCGCAAACCGGCGTTGGGTGCCGACGATGAGCAGCCTCGACCCGGTGCTCCTCGCCACCGCGCAGAAGATCAGCGGCCACAAGAACCCGTTGCTGTTCTCGTCGCCGGTCGATCCGGCCGCCGCGCTGGATCGCCTCTGGGCGGTGCCCGGGGCCGCCGCGGGGGAGAACATCGACTTGGTGCAGGCTCGGCAGGCCGTGATTGCACCGGGCTACTGGAGCGACCACGAACTCGCCATCCTGGTCATGCCGATCACCCGGACGGCGGACCAGCGCCAACTCGACGTGGCGATGCACGCGCTTGCCCTGCCCGAGCCGGCTGCCGCCGCGGCCTGACGCCGCTACCCATCCCCGTCATCACATCGTCAACCACGTACCCAGGTCGTACCCACGGCCTGGGCAGGAGCCGTCCATGGACCTCTTCTCCGACATCCTCCCGCCTCTGCCGGCGCCCGTGCCCATCGGCACCGTCGTCGCGCAGGTGGCGAAAACCATCACGCCCAGCCATCACCCCGAGAGCCCCAAGCCCAGCCGCGTGCCACAGACGGCCCGCCTCGGCCTGCCGCCGCCGCGGCAGAATCCCTGGCAGAGCCACGGCCACGCCATGACCGGTGCCGCTTCGACCGATGTTGACGCGGCGATCCGTTCCGCGGGGCTCGACTGGGAGGTGCGCAAGGTCGACCTGCGCTGCGCCGACACCCTCGATGCCGTGCCGGACTTCAGCGCGATCCGCCGCGGCGACACCGGCGCGATCCTCGGGGTAGTAGGCCCCGACTACGAACCCTACCAAAACCGATCGATGTTTGATGTCTTCACCGACCTCGCCCGCGTCAGCCGGGACGACGGCGGACTGCCCTTCACCATCGAGACCGCGGGGGCATTCCAGGGCGGCAAGGTCGTCTGGGCCTTGGCGCATCTCCCCGATCTCGGCATCAGGATAGGCGACGACGAGTCGAAGACGTACCTGCTGGTCAGCAATGGTCACACCGGCAATCGCCGCCTGATCATCGCGCCGACGACGATCCGAGTCGTGTGTCAAAACACGTTACGGATGGCGGAGGCCCAAGCCCGCGAAAACCGCCGCCACCCCGGCCTTGCCGGTGGCTTTACACTCAAACATGTGTCGGGCATTCACGAGGCCGTCAACGAGGCCAAGGCGGCATTCGCCGCAACCATCGCCGCGCACCGCGTCACGAAGGCGGCCTGGAACCGCCTCGCCGATGTGCCGCTCACGGCCAAGCTAGAAGCCGCGCTCATGACGCAGGTCTTCGGAACTCCCGGACCCGACGAGACCGATCGGGCCAAGGCCATCCGGGTCAGCCGCCAAAACCGTCTGGCCGCCATCGCCGCCGGCCCGACATCCCAGGTTCGCGGGACCAAGGACACGCTCTTCAGTGCCCTCGCAGCCATCGTTGAGTTCGTCGATCATGACCGGGTCAGCCGTCGGGCTGATGGCGGTGACACCGGCGAGTCCCGTTTGTTCAGTGCAACCTTCGGCTCCGGCGCCGAGGTGAAGGAGCGGGCATGGAACGCCGCCCTCGCCCTGGCCGCGTAAGCGGCGACGACGAGGGGACGCCGAGTCCCCTCGTACCGTGGCTCCCGATGCTCCTCGCCGTGGCCATCATCCTGCTCCTCGCCGTGGTGGTGCTCTGGATCCTGGACCACGCCACCTGGTTGCTCGGCATCCTGCTCGCCGCGTACATCGTTCAGGCCTGGCGGCAGGACCGACGACCACGTGGTCCTTGAGTTTACCTTGGATTGGCTAGGCTTCGCGTGTCATTGCTGCTATGGCATGGCTTCGGCCATCTTCCAGGCGGCGCCAGGACACGAATACGTCATTGCTACTCATGGCATGGCCTCGGCCATCCCCAGAGCGGCGCCTAGACACGCATACCAACTAACACGTCATTGCTGCCTATGGCATGGCTTCGGCCATCCCCAGGGCGGCGCCTAGACACAAACCACAACTCGCGCTCCGAAATCCCACGAGGTGGCGTTGTGCTGCGTCGCTCGCTGGGGGCGCATGTCACCTCGTCTCTGCGCGGCCCTGTGCCAAGTGGGGACCTGACGTGATGGGTGGGTCATGCTTCGTCGACATCGCGATGATGTCGCTGCCGTCGATGCGCTGGTGGAGGGTCGCCGATGAGGCCCGACATCCCCGTCGATGCAGCCGCGTTGCCCGAGCACACCTGGACGGTCGCCCAAGCGGCGGCCTACCTGAACTGCTCCTCCAAGGCGGTACTGCGCCTCGTCGCTCGCGGTCAACTCCCCGCGGGACGCCTCGGCTCACGATCGGTTCGCCTCCGTCCAGATGATGTCCGCTCACTGATCCGCTGGTCGGATCAGGCCGACGGAGCAGGGTCATGATCCCCTGGCCCGCTCCAGTGCCCCTGGTCGCGACGCGCCCGCCGCTGCCCGAGGTCCGGCTCGACGACATCATCCCCGACGAGGCGTCGTGGCTGCGGGACTACCTCGCCGAATGCGCCGCACAGGTGCAGGTCCACCCCTGCCTGCCCGCACCGATGTCGCTGTCGCTGCTGTCGCTGGCGGCCGGCGGTGCGGTGGAGTTCGTGGGGCGTCCGTCACACATCGAGATTCCCGGGGTGTGGACCACGACCCTCGCCCTGCCCAGCGAACGGAAAAGCTCGACGCTGCGTCTGCTGCTGGGGCCATGGCGCGAATCGGTACAGCCGACTCGCGCCGCACCTGAGTCCGCCTCGGCGTTCGAGCAGTTCGCGTCCAGGTCCGTGCTGGGTGGCGACACGCCGATCCAGGCGCTGATCGCCGCCGACACCACCCCTGCCGGTATCGCCCGCGCGGTCCAATACCGACAGGGTCGTCAGGGGATCATCTCCGACGAGGGGCATGTCGTCGCGCAGTTCCGCCAAGCCGTCGCGCAAGGCGGTCTCGACATCTTCCTCAAGGGGTGGAGCGGCGATGCGCTGCATATCCGGCGCAGCAAGGACTCGATCTCGCTGCCGCGGACCGCCATCGTCATCGCGCTCCTCGTCCAGCCCGACGTGGTCACGTCGATGTTCACGGCCACGGAACTCATCGGTCGCGGGTTCCCGCAGCGGTTCCTCTACTCGTATCCCCCGCCGATGCCGGGGACGCGACGCTACGCCGAGGTCCGCGAACTCGATCCGCGCCTCTCCCAGCGCTGGTGCGAGCACACCCACGACCTGCTGCGCCTACCCCGCCTGTCCGGGGTGCCGCGGCGCATCGGGCTGAGCCCCGACGCCTTCGCGATCTACGCCGCCTATACCGATGGTCTCGACCAGCGGCGCCGCGATCCCGATCAATCCCCGTTCCAGCAGCAGTGGTTCTCGAAGGCCCATGGGCAGGCCCTGCGGATCGCCGGCAACCTCGCTCTCGCCGCCAACGTCGACACGACCGTCATCTCGGCCGCGGCGATGCAGGCGGCGACGATCTGGATGGACTACTTCGCCGCCCATACCGCGGCGTTGTACATCTCCGTCGGCGAGGCCGACCTCCTGCTGTTCCACGCCAGGCGCGTCGTGCATTGGCTCCGCCAGCGCTGCCGATCCGAGGTCACCCGCAACGAGGTCACGCAGTCGCTGCGCTGCAACGACATGCCCACGGCGGCGGACTGGACGCCGGTCCTCGACCTGCTCTGCCACCGCCACTACCTCCGCCCCCTGAGCTGGCAGCCCGGTGCCAGCGGCGGGCGACCGAGCTGCGGGTTCGCGGTGAACCCCGCGGTACTGATGCCTGCGGTACCGGTCCCTGAAAACCCTGCGAACCCTGAAAACAAGCCATGAGGCCAGGTTCTCAGGGTTTTCAGGGTTCTCAGGGCCACACCGGTATCCACCTCGATAGCCACGACCTCCTCGTCATCGACGAGGTCGCGGCGATGCTGCGCAGTTCCACGAAGACCATCTACCGCCAGGTGAAAGCCGGGCGGATCCCCGCGCTGAAAGGCCCCGGGGGCCATCTCCTCTTCGACCGCCGCGCCGTGCTGGCCTCGCTCCTACCGACGGCACCAGGAGCGTTGTCGGCGGATCCCTCGCCAGCCCCATCCCTTCCTGGGGTCATCGCCGATCTGGCGAATGACCTCACCACCTGAACCAACAAGGAAACCTCTATGCAACGCGTGACCAAGGCCGCCTTGGGTAGCTACACGACGCCGTATGGAACGGCGCACTTCAGCCAAGAGAAGGAGCCCAAAACCGAGAAGAGTGGCATGCGCATCCGCGCATCGACGCTGACGCTCCGCTGGCTGTTCCCGAAGAAGCAGGTCAAGGATCACCAGCAGAAGATCCTGATCGTGCCACCGGATCCGCATGCCACGGCCGATGGCGTCGCCGCGCTGTTCGCCGAGATGGTGAAGTCCTGGAATCTGCGTCTGGCCCAAACGCCGGGGGCATGGTCACCGCGGACGGCGCCGCTGGGGGCCGCCACGGGCGTTGCCATTTCCCTGTCCGATCTGGTGAGCCAACTGGAGGTGCATGCCACGGCGACCGTCCGGGCCTCCACGCTGACGACCTACAAGTACACGTGGCAGACCGTCCTGCGCACGATCCCGCCGGCGACGCCCATCACGGCGCTGACCGCGGCGATGCTGCTCGGGTCGATCACCACGGTCCAGTCCGAGGGGCTGTCAGCCGAGTCGGTGCGGCGGCACGTCGCCGCACTGAAGCGCCTCTGCGGCTACGCCATCGAGCAGGGCCTGCTGGTGCAGGATCCCTCGAAGTCGATCAAGTTGCCGAAGGTCCCCAAGCGGATGCCGCGCTACCTCACCCCCGAGGAGCGCGACCGCCTCCTCGCCGTCGCCACGGCCAAGGGGCGGGACTACCACCTCCTCGTCGCCACCGGGGTCTACCTGGGCCTGCGCAAGGCGGAGATGAACGCGTTGCAGTGGACCGACATCAACGTCGACCGGAAGACCGCGCAGGTCATCAACACCGAGGACTTCACCACGAAGAGCGGCAAGTACCGGACCGTGCCGATCTGCGACGAGATGATGGCGATCTTCACCCGGTACCGCCAGGCCGCCGGCTTCGTCATGGCGCCGAAGAAGACGTACCGCGACAAGGCTCGCTACCGCTGGGAGTTCCGTGTGGGGTTCAAGGACATGGTCATCACCGCCAAGCTCGACGTCCGCGTCATCACCCCGCATGCGCTCCGGCACACCTTCGCCAGCACCCTCGCCCAGCGTGGGGTCAGCCTCTACAAGATCGCCGCATGGATGGGCCATAGTACAGCTTCAGTAACAGAACTGTACGCCCACCTCACCGCCTACGACGACGACATCCGCCGGCTGAACCGCCCTGCTCCCGAGGAACTCGCCACCGCCGCGAAGCCCGCGGTGACCAAGCCTGCCTGACCGTCTGCCGGGGAGCCTCGCGAGGGGCTCCCCGGCCACCCTTCCCCTTACCTATGCCCTACTGGACCACCGCGCTAACATTACTGCGCTAACACCGGGTAAGCCAGAATAAGCCAGAATAAGCCAGAAAATGTTAGTGCTGTTGAGAACTGGACCCATCATCAAAACGAAAAACCCCGGCTTTCACCGGGGCTTCGTCTGGTGCGCGGGGGGGGACTTGAACCCCCACGGATTTTACTCCGCTAGCACCTCAAGCTAGTGCGTCTGCCATTTCGCCACCCGCGCAGGGTAGAGCGCGGGATAGTAGGACAGACCCGCCGTCGTCAAGGTCATGCACGCTGGCGCGGCAGTGGCGGAAACCGGGCCTGGCCGGCATCATGGCGGGCGATGAGCGTGACCTTCATCGGCGATGTCCACGGCTGGTCGCACCGCCTGGATGGCGTCCTCGCCCAGGCCCAGGGCGAGATCGTGCTGATGGGCGATCTGATCGATCGTGGACCGGATGCGGCGGGCGTGCTCGGCCGGGTCCGCGCCCTGTGCGACGCGGGACGCGCACGCTGCCTCCTGGGCAACCACGAATATGCCCTGCTGCGCGGCCTCGGTGCGCCCAGCATCGGTCTCGATCCGGATCCCGGCTGGTTCGAGCTGTGGCTCGACCGCCATGGCGGCAAGGCGGTGCTGGGCAGCTTCGACGCCAGCGATGCGCGCACCCTCAGACGCGCCATGGGCGCCGATCTCATCGCCTGGCTGGCCCGCCTGCCGTGGTGCCTGGAAGGCGCCGGGTGGATCGCGGTTCACGCTGCGATGCGGCCCGACGAACCGCTGCCGGCCCAGCTGGAACTGCTGCGCGACGGCTGGCGGCATCTGCGCGACGAGCCCGACCACCTCTACGACAAGGGCAATGTCCTGCTGATACCCGACGACCTGCCGGATGGCACCGTGCTGGTCAGCGGCCATCTGCCCCTGCCCGAGGCCCTGGTGACGCCGCGGCGCATCCTCTGCGACACCAGCGGCGGCCTACCCGGGCGGCGGCTGTCCGGTGTGATCTGGCCGGAGGGCCGAGTCATCACCTCCGACTAGTACGGCGCGATCGCCGGGTCGCCGGTGTGCTCGCCCCAGGCGAGGATGCCCCCCTCCAGATTGACCAGCTTGCGGAAGCCATGCTTCTGCAGCGTGTCGAGCGCCTTCATCGAACGGCGGCCGCTCTTGCACTGGCACACGATCAGCCGGTCCTTCCACGCTGACAACTCGCCCAGACGGGCGGGCAGCTGGCCGAGCGGGATGTTGACGTTGCCGTCGATCTGGCAGATGCCGAGTTCGAAGCCTTCGCGCACGTCGAGCAGCAGATGGTCGTCGCCGCGCTCGCGCAGGGCCTCGTAGTCGGCCGGGCTCATCTCCACCGCGCCGGCCTGCTCGGGCTCGCCGCGCTTGAGGCCGCAGAACTGCTCGTAGTCGATCAGCCTGTCGATCGTCGGATGGTCGCCGCACACCGGGCAGGTCTTGTCGCGGCGGATCTTCAGCTCGCGGAACTGCATGTGCATGGCATCGTAGCGCAGCAGGCGGCCGGTCAGCGGCCGGCCGATGCCGGTGAGGATCTTGATCGCCTCGGTCGCCTGGATCATCGCCACCATGCCGGGCAGCACGCCGAGCACGCCGCCTTCGGCGCAGCTCGGCACCTCGCCGGGGCTGGGCGGCTCGGGGTAGAGGCAGCGGTAGCACGGCCCGGCACGCGAGCCGTCGGCCAGCTTGCGCCCGTCGAACACCGTGGCCTGGCCTTCGAATCGGTAGATCGAGCCGTAGATGTTGACCTTGCCCAGCAGCACGCAGGCGTCGCCGACCAGGTAGCGGGTGGGGAAGTTGTCGGTGCCGTCGATCACCACGTCGTACTTGGCGACGATCTCCAAGGCGTTGGCGCTGGTGATGCCCTCCTCGTAGACGTCGACCACGATCTCGGGGTTGAGGTCGTTGATCGCACGCTTGGCCGAGCGCGCCTTGGGCGTGCCGACGTCCTGGGTGCGATGCGCGATCTGGCGCTGCAGGTTGGAGATGTCGACCGCGTCGAAATCCATGATGCCGATGCGTCCGACGCCGGCTGCCGCCAGGTACAGGGCGAGCGGGCTGCCGAGGCCGCCGGCGCCGATCAGCAGGACGGAGGAGCCGAGCAGCTTCTCCTGGCCGGCGACCCCGAACTCGGGCAGGGTGAGGTGGCGGGCGTAGCGCTGGCACTGGGCGGGGGTCAGGGGCATGGCGGGCGGGAGGTTGCCCTGCCTCGGCGGTCTGCCAAGCGGCGAGGATGCATCCTTCCGCCTTCCGCCTTCCGCCTCCGGCCCTATCCTGCCGCGCATGTCCGGCATCGGAGCGATCACCTGGCGCATGCGCCGTGCCTCGGCCAACCTCATCGACGCCGCCGTCGTACGCCAACCGATGCGCGGCGCGACCGTCCTCGCGGTAGTCGGCGGGGTGTGGATCCTGCTTGCCGGGCTGTTCTGGTCGCTGCTCATCTTCCTCTCGCAGGACCAGTACCTGGCGCTGAAGCCGCGCCTGCTCGAATCGCTGCTTGCGCTGTTCTTCCTCACCATGGGCGTGCTGGTGATGATCTCCGACACGGTGCTGGTGTGGTCGACGCTGTACCGCACCCGCGCCTCGTCCTTCCACGCCGCCCTGCCGATCGCCGATCGCGACATCTTCTGGGGCGCCGCCATCGAAGGCGGGCTGTGGGCGAGCTGGGCCGTGCTGGTGCTGGTCCTCCCGCTGATCGCGACCCTGATGCGCGAGGCGGCGCAGCCCTGGCTGTTCGCCCCGGCGGTCCTCGGCACGCTGATCGGGCTGGTCGCCATCGGCATGGCAGTCGGCGCGCTGGGCGCGCAGCTCCTCGCCCGGCTCATCCCGATGCTGCGACGCGGCATCCGCGGCATCATCCTGCTCTGCGTCCTGGCCCTGGCGATCACCCTGTTCGCCGCCCTGGGTTCAGCCGACCGCCATAACGAGCCGGTCACGTTCATGACCGAGGTGATCGGCAACCTGCGTTTCGCCGAGCATCCGCTGCTGCCGAGCTGGTGGACGCAGCAGGCATTCTCCGCCGCCATCGCCAGCCGCTGGGGTGAATGGGCGTGGTTCACCGCCCTGCTGCTGGTCAACGCAGGCGGCATCGCGGTGGTCGCCGAGTTCGTCGCCGCGCGGCGCTTCCGTCGCGACCTCGATGCCCTGTCCGGTCGACCCGAGGACACCAGCGCCCGGTCCGCCACCCAGACCTGGCGGCCGATCCCCTTCCTGCCCGGCGAACTCGGTCTGCTGGTGGCCAAGGACCTGCGCCTGTTCCGCCGCGATCCCGCCCAGGTCCTGCAGTTCACCGCCTTCTTCGGCCTGCTCGGCTTCTATCTGCTGATGCTGCCGCGCCTGGGCAAGGCCTTCGCCTTCGACGAGTGGTGGCGCCCGGCAGTGTCGGTGCTGAACCTCACTGCCATCGGCATGGCCCTGGCAACCTTCACCGGCCGCTTCGTCTACCCGCTGCTGTCGCTGGAAGGCCGCCGCCTATGGGTGCTGGCGCTCGCACCGTGGCCGCGCCATCGCGTCGTCACCAGCAAGTTCCTCTTCGCCATCCTGGTCGGCGTGCCAGTCAGCTCGGCCCTGGCCCTGCTCTCCGGCCTGATGCTTGGCCTGCCCTGGCCGGCCATCATCTACCAGATCGGCATCATCGCCTGCATGGCCACCGGCCTGGCTGCCTCCGCCCTGGGCATCGGCGCGCGCCTCGCTGATTACCGTGAGGACGATCCCAACAAGCTGGTCGCCGGTTACGGCGGCACCATCAACCTGCTCGCCAGCCTGGTCTTCGCCGGCCTGCTGCTGGTCGGCGCCGCCGCCCCGGTGCTGGGGCGCAGCGCACGCGAGGCCTGGATCATCGGCGCCGGCTGGTCGCTGTGCGTCACCGGGGTGTGGAGCGTGCTGTTCCTCGGCCTCGCCCGCCGCTGGTTCGGCCGGCTGGAGGACCGCCCCTCGTCGGGTTCGCCGACATGAGATTGGCCGGCCTCCTGCTGCTTGCTGCGCTGATGCTGGCCGGCGAGCCCGCCGCCATCACCACCCCCACGCCGCTGCGCTGGGAGGCCGGCCGCGTCAGCCTCGCCGGTGTGCTCGGTCGGCTGGCCGTCGGTGGCAACAAGGTGTGGCTGGCCGAAGGCCTCGATGACGCGGTCGAGGCCGAGGTGCCGGCCGTCGATGGCGCGTGGTGGGACGGGGTGGTCGCGGCATGCCTGGCCTTTGGCCTGCGCCCCGACGAGGGCGAACCGGCCGATGAACAGCTCGACCTGCCGGGCATCCCGGTGCCGATCGGCCATGGTACGCTGGTCCTCTCGCGCGGCCAACCGCCCGGCATGCAGGTCGCTGGCGACCTCCTCGCGTGCGCCGAAGGCGGCGGAACGGTGCGCCTGTGGCTGCGCGCCGAACCACGGGTCGGACGGGGACGGCTGGCCTGGGGACGCGGCGATGCTCCCATCCTCATCCCGGACGGCGGAGCCGTGCTCGCCGCGGTTGAATCTCCCGAATCGTTGGCCCCAGCCGCGTCGTGGCGCTGCAGCGTCCCGCCGCCGGCCAGCGCCCGGCTGACCCTCGCGGTGCAGACGGCAAGCCTGGCGCGCTGGACAGCGCGATGCTCGCTGACGATCGGCGAGACCGCGCGACCGCTAGCGGGCGGCCAGGCGATCGCCGCCGTGCTGGTCATCGATCCCGCAGTGACCACCTGGGAGGGCAACACCCTGCCAGAGCGCCGCCCGCTGATCGCGCTGAGCGGACCGAGCGCCGTGCTGCAACGGGCGCAGGTCCGCCTGCTTCAGGGCGAAACCGAGCTCGGCACCCGGGGCGGCGGCTCGCGCAGCGGCGACACCGGCACCGTGCTCTACCGCTACCTGCGGGCAGTGCCGGAAGGGGCCGTTGAACTGGAGATCGAAGGCCGCTCGCAGGAGGGTCCGCAACGCCTCCAGCTGAACGTGCCGCTGCCGGCCCTGGCGCGTACCGCCACCGCCGCACCGGTCGAAGCATCCTCTCCGCTGACGTGGGAGGCTGGGACGCGGCCGTTGACGCAATGGCTGGCGCTGCTCGCCGCCAGTGGCAATCCGGTGCTGCCGGAGGTCGGCGTCGATACCTCCGCTGCGATCGCGCTGCCGGCGCTGCGCGGCGGCTTCTGGGACGGCGTGCTGGCCATCGCCGACGCCACCGGCCTGTCGCCGGCGATGCCCGCGGGCGGATCCCTGTCCAGCGGCGCGGTCCGCCTGGTCAAGCGCCAGCGCCTGGCCAGCGCGGTATGCGGCCCGCTGCTGCTGGAGGCTCAGCGTGTCGATGCGCCGCCCGGCGAACTGGCGTTGCGCCTGCACGCCGCGCTCGAACCGCGCCTGCCCGAGGACGGCTATGCGGCGCCGGAATTCCGCTGGGCGAGCTGGGCCCGCGACGATCAGGGTCGTATGCACGAGATCGAGCAAGGCGAGGAGGCCGGCAAGGCGATCCGGATCGAGATGCCGGAAGCCGAGGATGTCGTCACCACCGGCCCGGTGGTGGTCGTGCGTCTGGCGGCTAGCGGCGCACGCCACCTCGAATTCACCGGCCTGGTCACCCTGCCTCGGGTGCGCCAATGGCGCTGCATCGCCGACCTGGCGGCCAACGAACCGGCTGAAGTGCTGCTCGGACCGCGCGCGGTCGAGTTGACCGCGCTGACCGTTCCGACGCGTATCGGCGGCAGCCAATGGGGGCCCGGCCTGCTCATCCGCGGGCTGCACGGCGCCGCTGGCGTGCGCTTCTCGCTCACCTCGCCAGATGGCCAACCGGTCGAGAACACCCGCGAGGCCAATCGCGCCGGGGGCGGCCCCGGTTTACGCCCCTGGCTGGGCTGGTGCCGCATCCCGCCTCAGGGCCGCGTCTCCGCCGAACTGGTCGCTCGCGCCGCCCTGCCGCCCCTGGTCCTGCCGGTGCGCCTCAGCGTCCCGGTGCCGGACGGCCTTTGAGCGGCCGGCCGCGCCGCTACAACCCGCCCGCCATGCCGATCGTCATCCACAACACGCTGACCCGCCGCTCCGAACCGTTCGCCCCCCTGCGCCAGGGCGAAGTCGGCATGTACGTGTGCGGACCGACGGTCTACGCCGACTGCCACATCGGCCATCTCATGGGCCCGGCGATCTTCGATGCCGTGGCGCGCTGGCTGACCGCGCGCGGCCATCGCGTGCGCTTCGTCAACAACATCACCGACATCGACGACAAGATCATCAATCGCAGCCGCGAGACCGGCGAGGCGTGGCAGGCGATCACCGAGCGCATCATCGCGCAGTACAACGGCTGGCTGGCCAAGCTGCATGTCCGTACCATCACCGACCAGCCGCGCTGCACGCAGTACGTCGCGCAGATGGTGCGCTACGTCAGCGAGCTGGTCGCCACCGGCCGCGCCTACGCCGCTGCTGACGGCGTCTACTACGACGTGCTGAAGCAGCCGGGCTACGGCAAGCTGTCGGGTCGCCGACTCGACGACGAAGAAGCCGGTTCGCGGGTCGAGCGCGATGCCCACCTGCACCACCCCGCCGATTTTGCGCTGTGGAAGCTGGCCAAACCGGGCGAGCCGAGCTGGCCGAGCCCATGGGGCGACGGCCGGCCTGGCTGGCACATCGAATGCAGCGTGATGAGCAGCGAACTGCTCGGCCGCGACTTCGACATCCACGGCGGCGGCGACGACCTCAAGTTCCCGCACCACGAGAACGAGATCGCCCAGGCCGAAGCGCACGGCGACGGCTACGCCCGCTGCTGGATGCACAACGGCCTGGTCCAGTACGAGGGCGTCAAGGTCGGCAAGAGCGATCCGCGGATGAAGGACCCGGCCTTCAGCCGCCAGTTCATGGCCGACCACCTGATCGGCACCTACGGCGCGCCGACCATCCGCTTCCTGCTGCTCTCCGGCCACTACCGCCGGCCGATCGACTTCGCCCCGGCCGCCATCGGCGCGGCGAAGACGGCGCTGACCCGGCTGCTCAAGCAGCTTGGCGCCCGCGCCTCGGCACCGGCCGCAGTCGCCGACGCCGCCGGACTCGCCGCGCTGCTCGCCACCGCGCTGCCGCCGGTCGCTGACAAGGCCCGGTCCGCGTTCTGCGCCGCGCTCGACGACGACTTCAACACCGGCGCCGCCATCGCCCAGCTGTTCACCCTGGCGAGCGAGGCGAACAAGGCCACCGGCGCCGAGCGCGAAGCCGTGCTCGACGCCTGCGCCGGACTCGGCCGCATCCTCGGCCTGTTCCAGCCCGGTGATCTCGAGGTGCTGGCCGGGAACACCGGCGGCGCCGGCGATGAACGCCTGGCCAAGGTCATGGGCCTGGTCCTGGAGCTGCGCCAGAAGGCGCGCGCCAACCGTGACTTCGCCACCAGCGACGTGATCCGCGACCAGCTCAAGGCGGCCGGCATCACGGTGAAGGACGGCAAGGACGGCGCGACCTGGGAGTGAGGCTTGATCCCAGATCGAGCCCGGCATACTGCCACGCGCAATGCGCGCCCAACTGGCTCTTCTGGCGCTTCGACTTACCCGCGGGTTCTGACCTCGTCGGTACAGGACCCCTCCGCGCTGGCGCGGTCATGCCAGCACCCTCGAACAACCTGAAGCATCACGAAAGCCGCGGGCCTCAGCCCGCGATACTCCCATGAACAACCGCGTCATCATCTTCGACACCACCCTGCGTGACGGCGAGCAGTCGCCCGGCGCCTCGATGAACCTCGAGGAGAAGCTGGAGATCGCCAAGACCCTGGAAGCCCTGGGCGTCGACGTCATCGAAGCCGGCTTCCCCATCGCCAGCGTCGACGACTTCAACGCTGTGCAGGCCATCGCCAAGCAGTCGACCCGGGCGCGCATCTGCGGCCTGGCGCGCAGCCTGAAGGGCGACATCGACAAGGCCGCCGCGGCGGTCAAGCCGGCCGGCGACCGCGGCCGCGTGCACGTCTTCCTGGCGACCAGCCCGATCCACCGCACCTTCAAGCTCGACAAGGCCAAGGACGAGATCATCAAGCAGGCGGCCGAGGCGGTGGCCTACGCCAAGACCCTGTGCGCCGACATCGAGTTCAGCTGCGAAGACGCCAGCCGCACCGAGCCGGAATTCCTGGCCGAAGTGGTCCAGGCGGCGATCAGCGCCGGGGCAGGCACGGTCAACATCCCCGACACCGTCGGCTACGCCTACCCGTCGGACTACGCCGACCTGATCACCTTCCTGCGCGCCAAGGTGCCGAACATCGACCAGGCGGTGATCTCGGTGCACTGCCACAACGACCTCGGCCTGGCGGTGGCCAATTCGCTGGCTGCGGTGCGCGCCGGCGCGCGGCAGGTCGAATGCACCATCAACGGCATCGGCGAGCGCGCCGGCAACTGCTCGCTCGAGGAAGTCGTGATGGCGATGCGGGTGCGCAAGGACCAGTTCGCCGGCATCACCACCGGGATCGAGTCGACACGCCTGTTCTCAGCCAGCCGACTGGTGCAGTCGGTCACCGGCCTGCCGCTGCAACGCAACAAGGCGGTGGTCGGCGACAACGCCTTCGCCCACGAGAGCGGCATCCACCAGCACGGCGTGCTGAAGAATCCCGAGTGCTACGAGATCATGACGCCGCAGTCGGTGGGCGTTCCGGATACCAACTTCGTGCTCGGCAAGCACAGCGGCCGCGCCGCCTTGGCCAAGCGCTTCGAGCAGCTGGGCCTGGGTGTGGCCGACGCCGACATCGACCGCCTGTTCGTCGCCTTCAAGGCCCTGGCCGACCGCAAGAAGGAGATCTACGACGGAGACCTGATCGCGCTGGTCGAGGAGATCGTGCGCGGGCGCACCGCGGTGGCGTGGACGCTCGACTACCTGCACACCTCGGCCGGCACCGGCGCGGTCGCCACCGCCACCGTGCGGCTGAAGCGCGGCGACGAGACCGTCACCGACGCCGCCACCGGCGATGGACCGGTCGACGCCGTGGTGCAGGCGATCAACCGCATCTGCGGCGTGCAGGGCACGGTCGAGGACTTCCGTCTCCGTTCGGTATCGAAGGGTGGCGACGCCCAGGGCGAGGTCAGCATCCGCGCCCGCGTCCTCGGCCGCCAGCTGGGCGGCAAAGGCCTGAGCACGGACATCGTCCACGCCAGCGCCATCGCCTACCTCGACGCGGTGAACCGCGCCGGCTAAAAGCCTGCGAAAGGGTTCGTCGAAGGTAGCGGCCGCCGTAGGTGATCCTGCGGCGGCCGCGTTATGTTGCGGGGCAAGGAACCCTACATGATTCGCTTTATCCTTCCCGCTCTCCTCATCCTCTGCGGCTCAGCCGTCGGTATCCAGGCCGCCGCTTGCGACGCCACCTGCGGTGCCGCTGGCTCCGCTGCGCCGGCATTCACCGACATCGCCGTCGCCGACCTGAAGGCCGGCATCGCCGGCAAGACCGTCGTGCTGATCGACGCCAACGGCAGCGCAACGTTCGCCAAGGGCCGTCTGCCCGGCGCCATCGACTTCAGCGCCAACGCCAACGACCTCGCCAAGGTCCTGCCCGCCGACAAGGGCGCTCTCATCGTCGCCTACTGCGGTGGACCCAAGTGCGGAGCCTGGAAGGGCGCTGCCGAAGCCATCGCCAAGCTCGGCTACACCAACGTCAAGCACTTCAGCGGCGGGCTGAAGGGCTGGCAGGAAGCCGGCGAGAAGCTCGAACCGACGCTCTGATTCGCGTTTCAGCTGACTGACGGACGAGGCCGGTCCCCAGGACCGGCCTCGTCTATTTCATGGGTATCGGCACGCCGGCGATCTTGGCCACCGCCTTGGCCAAGCCGGCGGTCTTGCCCCGACGCAGCACCACCGTCACGTCGCCGAGCTGGACCAGGTCGTTGGCGATCGCCTGGGCGAGGATGCCATCGGCCTCCTCCCCGCGCGGCTTCCACCACGGCACCTGGATCTGCACCGCGACCACCAGCCAGCGGCGCTCGGGGGCATGCTTGGGATCGACAGCGCAGACATGCGCCTCGCCGGCCGTCGGCTGCGCCACCAAGGCGGCGCGCAGGATGCCGAGCTCGCGCTGGTCGAGGCTGACCGCCTTCAAGCGCTTGCGGTCCGGCGTGCCGGCGCGCTCGGCGCGGGCGGCGGCCTCCTCCTGGCTGCGGTCGTAGACCTTGCCCTCCCAGGCGAGGGCATCGTCGCTGCGGCCGTGGCGCTCGTGCCAGGCCGCCATCAGTGCGGCGGCGGGAATGCGCGCTTCGGCATCGACCTCCGCCGCATGCTTGAGCAGGATCTCGCCGCGCGGGTCATCCTCGGCCAGCAGGATGCGGCCAAGCTCGAAGGCGGCCTGCGCATGACGGCGGTCGGCGGCCAGCACCGCCTCGAACTGCGGCCGGGCGGCCGCGTCACCCTCGAGTTGCTGCAGCGCCTGCGCCAGCTCCCAGCGCTGCTGCACGGTCGGCTGGGCGACCGCGGCGAGCCGGTCACGCTGCGCTGCGAGGTGGACGCCATCGGCGTTGCGCACCAGCCAGCGGTCCTCGACCGCCTTGCGCCAGCGGGTGTCGAGCTGGGTTGCCAACGCGGATTCACCCTTGGCCAGCCACGCGCGCGCCGCAGTGCGCCCCGGGCGCGGCGGCAGGCCACCGCTGCGCAAGAGACTGGCGATGGCGGCATTGCTGTCGCGCAGCCGTTCCTCAAGCGAGGGATGGGTATCGGTATAGCCGGTGCGCACGGTCAGCGCCTCGCGCAGCCAGCGCTTCGCCTCGGGTGGTGCATCGAGCACGCCCTGGAGCGGTGCGAGGAACCCGGACGGCAGCGGTTCGCGCCGCAGCGCACGACGGTCGAGGGTACCCCAGAACCCCTCCACGGCAGCGCGGCCGAGGACTTCCGCCCGAGCCAGGGCGCGGGCGCAGGGATCAGCCCCAGCCACGGCGATGGCGGCCTGGTCGGCGGCGCGCTCGTGGCTGCGCGCCAGCACGAACGACGCGGCGGCGAAGCGCGGCCCGTACCAGGCGAGGAACCAGCGCAACAACTTCGGCCCACCGTCGCCCTGCTGGCTCTGTGCATGGATGCGTGACCAGGCGAGACGCACGCGCCACATCCACGCGCTCAATCGGCCGTGCTGCCCGGCGAGGTGGCCGAATTCATGGGCGATGACCGTCCGGGCCTCGTCCTCGGCCAGCGAGCGCAGCAACGGCAGGCCGAGGACCAGTTCGTTGCGCGTCAGGCCGAGCACCCCGAGTCGCGGCGTCTGCCACATCGATGCGTTGACCTCGCCGCTGATCAGCACCCCGTGCAGCTTCGGCGCGCCGACTTCGGTGCGGATGCGCTCGATCTCGTCCCACATCTCGGGCGCATCGTCGCGCTGCAGCCGCAAGCCGTCCGGGGGATCGAAGCGCACATGCAGCGACTTGGCCACATTCCACGCCAGCCAGCCGGCCGGCAGGCCGGCAAACAGGCACAGCTTCACCGTCCCGGCGCTGGGATGCTTGATGGCGAAGGCGATCAGCGCCCCGAGTACGGCCAGGGCGATGAAGGCGGCCAGTCCGAGCACGACATACCCGAGGAGCGCCCACCACAGCGCATAGATCCGGTACGCCACGGGGCTGGCGCGGTCGAGTTGCTCGATCCTGGCGACACGGGCTGCGAAATCGGCCGGGGACATGCCGGCAGCCTATCCCCACCCCCTCTTCCGGAAACCCTTCGCCGGCCCCTGGTCGACGGCGGCATCAGACATCCGGCGCATGGGGTCAACACCTGAGTTTCCGGCCTCTTGGGGCTGTTATGTTACTTGCATGACCCGCTTCCCATTCGACCACGCCGACGAGATCCTGTTGCGTCTCAGCGACGCTGCCGACGACGAGCGCGTGCGCAAGCTTGCGACCAGCGATCCTGGCGCGCGCCTCGACGGCTTCATCCGCGACTTTGAGTCCACGCGGCGCGACATCGTCGCCTTGCTGCGCCGGAAGATATCCCGCCGCTCGTCAAGCGCAGCTTCCTGACGCCTACCCATCATTGCCCCTCGTCGACGTGGACGTCGACGCTCCCGCCGGGTGGACGTCCGCCGAGCGAGCGCAGGCGTAAGCCCAGCGAGACTGGAACGAACGACCTCGATACACCAAATCGACGCGCGTATGCGCGGCGTGTCGAGCGGGGGATCCGGGGGGAAAGGCCCCCGGCAGGGGTTCGGGGACGGAGTCCCCGGGAAACTGGTGCCCAGGGGGGGACTCGAACCCCCATCACCTTGCGGTGGGCGGTTTTTGAAACCGCTGCGTCTGCCATTCCGCCACCCGGGCTGGTGGGACGCGCAGGCTAGGCGGCTGGCGGACTTCGCAATGGCATGCCGAGGCTGGCTCCTTCTCTCCCTGGCCGATGGCGCTACACCCCTGTCCATGTCCCGTGTACTGCTTCTTGCCGCCGCCATCCTCGTCCTATCCGGCTGCGTGTGGTCGCGACTGCTCGACTGGAAGGGCCAGCTCAAGGAGTTCGACCGCTATGTCACGGCAGTCGATGTCGGGCCGGAACTGGTCCTGCAGTTCAAGCAGCCGTGCATCCGGCCGGGCGACATCGGCTATCTGTTCGGAAGCGAAACGCCGAGCAAGCGCACCGAGCGTGCAGACGGCGGCATCTACGCCTCGTGGATCCTGCGCCGCGATCGCGCCGACTCGATCGGCCTCGACCTGGCTCTCGGCGCCGCCGACGGCGAAGAAGATACGCTGGCCGATTCGCTGCGCGTCCCGTCCCAGGTGCTCGCCTTCATCCCCAAGCAGCGCCTGTTGGCTACCGCCCGCGCCTTCGGCTCGGCCGAGATCGACAAAGGCAAGCGCGAGGCCGCCGCCGGCCTCACCGGGGCCGATGCCCAGCCGATCACGCCGGGACGGGCCGTGGTCGTCGCCGCCCTCGGCGAACCGGATGCCAGCGAGAAGATCGGCGACGTCGACCGCATGACCTTCACCTTCAAGCTGATGAAGCCGGACGGCACGCTGGGCAAGGCCACCGACCTGATCATCGACCTGCGCGGCGACCTGCTGGTCGCAGCCCGGCTGAAGGCGCCGAACTTCAACGCTTGGATGGAATTCGACAAGAAATGACGGCCTGGCGCCTGCTTGTCGCCGGTCTGTGCGTAGCGGCGCTGGCGCTCGGCGGCTGGCTGGCGATGCAGGCGCCAGCACCGCCAGCCACCACCATCTCGATCTGGGACCCCGCCGACCCCGACCTCGGCCGCAAGGCCTACGCCATGTGCCAGGGCTGCCATGGATTGGACGGTCGCGGCGTGCCCGGTTACGCCCCGGCCCTCGCCGGCTCGCGCTGGTTGACCGGCGATCCGCGCGCAGCCACCCTCATCACCCTGCACGGCTTCGACGCCACCAGCGAACCGGGCGCCGCCTACGTCAGCAGCCGGATGCTCGCCCATGGCCAGCTTGCCGACCACGAGATCGCTGCCGCCCTGAGCTGGTCGCGCGGGCAGTGGGGCAACAACGCGCCCGCCATCACGCGCGAGCAGGTCACCGCCCTCCGCGCCCGCTTCGCCAGCCGCTCCACTCCGTGGTCGCCAGCCGAGCTGCGCGCCATCATCGGGGCTCCGTAATGCGCTGGCCCATGGTCGTCACCGGCATCGCCGTGCTGCTCGCCCTCGCCGCCGCGCTGGTGGTGTCGGAGCGCCGACGCACCCATCACGACGGCAGCAGCGCCCTCTCGACGGGCTCTGTCGACCTTGCGCCGTTCACCCTCGCGCGCAGCGACGGCTCGCCATTCGGCCCGGATGACCTGCGCGGCCGCATCCACCTGGTGTACTTCGGCTTCACCACCTGCCCCGACGTCTGCCCGACGGAACTGGGCTGGATGGCTCGAGTGATGCGCCGGCTCGGACCACTCGAGGCCAACGTCCAGCCGATCTTCATCACCATCGACCCCGAACGCGACACCGCCGAGCGCGTGGCGGAATACGCCACGATGTTCCATCCCCGCATGCTGGCGCTGCGCGGCACGCCCGAGCAGACCAAAGTGGCAGCCGACGCCTTCGGCGTGGTTTACCGCAAGCAGACACCGGTTTCACAGCAGGCGGGATTCTACCTTCTGGACCACACCTTGACCACCTTCGTTCTCGACCGCGATGGTCGCGTTGTGCACCGCATCGCTTCGCATGAGATGACGCCTGAGGAGGCGGCGGCACTGATCCGGCCACTGGCGGGGCAGCCATGAAGTGGCTTTTGATCATGCTGATCGCCGTCACCGCGGCAGGAGCCGAGGCCGCCGTCGGCAAGCCATGGTCGCGGGCCACGATCAATGGAGCCGAGGCCGGCGCGGTCTTCGCCGTGATCACCGGCGGGGATGCCGACGACAAGCTGATGGCTGCCGAGAGCACCGCCTCCAACTTCACCGAGGTGCATGAGCACGCCCTCGGCGCGGACGGGGTCCTGGCGATGCGCGAGGTCCAGGGCGGCATCGCCATCCCGGCCAAGGGTGTGGTCGAGCTGAAGCCGCGCTCGTACCACATCATGCTCATCGGCCTCAAGGCGCCGTTGATCAAGGGCGCCAAGGTGCCGGTGGTGTTCGTATTCCAACGTGCCGGGCGGATCGCGGTCGAAGCCGAGATCCTCGACCCGTGGGCTATGTCAGCCGACGACCGTTAGCCGTCCGCCGGCACGCCCAGCGAGGTGATGTAGACCACCGCCTGGGCCCGCGGGATGCCGAGCACGTCGGCGGTGTGGTCGTCGAAGAAGCCACCGATGCCGCTCACGCCCAGACCCTCGGCCACAGCGGCGAGGTTCAGCCGCTGGCCGACCACGCCGGCATCGAGATGCAGATAGCGGTAGGCACGGTCGCCGAGATCGCGCACGCAGGCAGCGAGATCGGCGGCATGGAAGACCACCGCAGCAGCATCGCCGGCGAGATCCTGGCCCAGGGCGATGAAGCGCACCGCATCGCGCGGGTCGCCAGATCGAACCAGACGCAACTCAAGCTGGTGCGGCGCGAGATAGTAGACGCCCGGCGCGATGCCGTCGACATGACACACCGCGATGAAGCTGGCGAGCAGGCTGCGATCGAAGGCGGGCTGCTCGCCAAGACCGACCGCCTCGGGCAGGTAGGCGGCAGCGAGGACGCGGGCGAGAGCATCGCGGCTGATCGCCGCCCGAGCGAAGCGCCGGCAGCTGCGCCGGCGCAGCACCGTGCCGAGCACATCGGTGGCGAGCGGCACCGGTCCAGCGCAACCCGCGCCGCGCAGGCGGTCGCCGGAGGTCCAGCCATGAGTCGTCTCCAGCGCTTCGGCCGAGGCCTCGCCTTTGGCGACCAGCCGTGGTCGCTGCTCGCCCAGACGGCTGGCGCGGTGCAGCTCGACCAGGGTCGGCTGGCCTTCACCGACCGCCGAGGGCAAGGCCGTCCAGGTCGGACGCTCGGCCGGTCCGGGCAGGTTCAGACCCAGCACGGCCATCACCCCCTCTTCCTCGGCGTCGAGACGCAGCGCCGCCTCGACCCGCCCATCGCAGAACGCCGCCGTGGCATGCAGCCGCAGGCCGACAGCCTGGGCGGCCAGTCCGGCACTGCCGATGAGATGTCCACTGTCGAGCAGGACGCGGCGGTAGGCGCGTTCCTGATAACGCCAACGGCTGCGCTCGAACACCGCCGTCACCACCGCCACCACCGGCGCGGCGTCGATCGCGGCATTACCGTAAGTCGCCTGACCGAGCGCCTTGGCGACCCCGTCGCCCTCGTCGAGCATGACCAGGCGATGATGCTGCGGGTCGTAGCCGTACAGACCGGCAGCCAGACCGGGCCAGTCGCGCACCGCGACGTACATCTCGGCGGGATACAGACCGCCGGCTGACGGGGCCGCGCGCAGCAGCTGGTCGCGGCCAGGATGGCGGACGATCGCGGTGACGCCGTAGGTGAAATAGATCCAGCGTGAGAGCGCCGCCAGGGTCCGGCCGTGCCAGGGCTCGATCGCCTCCGGCGGGCGCCCGGTGAATGGATTGGGATCGAGCGGCAGCAGATCGGCCAGCTCGACGCTGCCTTCGCTGTGGTACTGCTTGTACGGCACCGGCTGCCGCTCCCAGTCGAGACCCGGATGGTTGCCGATGGTCTCGGGGGCGTATTTGGTCGATTGGTGGAAACGCAGCGCCAGGCTCACGGCCATACCATCCAGCTCACATCAGCGCCGTCAAATCCTGTACGAGCTACGTTCGCGGGATCAGGCCGGCTTGGCCGGCACGGCGCCCAGCGGCACGCCGGGCGGGGTCTGGGCCTGGCCCTGCGGGCGAACCGCCATCTGTGTCGGATCGAATGGGATCATCGGCAGGCCGGCGTGCATCAGCAGGTTGTTCATCTGCACCATGACCTTGCCGGCGCCGACGACCAGGAGCTGGGCCATGAACGGGTCGTTCTGGTGCTCGCGCGGGTCTACTTTCTCGTCGCTGGTGAAGAGGAAGCGCCAGCCGCCGCGGGCGAAGGGCTGATCGCCCTCGCCGATGAACAGGGCGAAGCTGACCACCGCGGTGTGCATCGTGCCATCGGTGCTGCTGGGCATGAAGTGCAGCTGGCCACCGGCGCGGATCTGGGCCTCCTGGCCGCTCTTCACCTGGGGATGCTGCATGACGATCCCGTCGAGGAAGTCGCGGCTGAGGTCGAACTGCATGATGGGCTCCTGGGCGGGCAACAGACACCGCACCGTTCGGACCGCAAGGACCAGTTGCAGGCCGGCCAGCCCCCCGCACCATTCGCCGCCCCGCTGGTAAGGTGCGCACCCTCTGCGCGTCTACAGCGGCGACATGGAGGTCGTGATGACCGATTCCGCCCCCCCGCTCATCGAAGCGGTCGGCCTGTGCAAATACTACGGCGCCTTCACCGCCGTGCAGGACGTCAGCTTCGCCGTTCCCCAAGGCTCGGTGACCGCGTTCCTCGGCCCCAACGGCGCCGGCAAGTCCACCACCATGAAGATGCTCACCGGCTTTCTCGCGCCCAGCGCCGGGACCGCCAGCATCGCCGGCATCGATGTCGACAGCGATCGCATCGCCGCCGCCTGCCAGCTCGGCTACCTGCCCGAGAACGGTCCGCTCTACCCGGAGATGACTCCGGCACAGCAGCTGGCTTACGCCGGACGCGTGCACGGCCTGTCCCCGGCCCGGCTGAAGGACGCGCTCGACCGCGTCGCCTCCTCCTGCCGCATCGACGAGGTCTGGCACAAGCCGATCCGCAAATTGTCGAAGGGCTTCCGCCAGCGCGTCGGCCTGGCCCAGGCGATCCTCCACGATCCCAAGGTGCTCATCCTCGACGAGCCGACCGCCGGCCTCGACCCCAACCAGATCCAGCTCGTGCGCGACCTCATCAAGAGCCTCGCCAAGGACAAGACCGTGCTCCTCTCGACCCATATACTTCAGGAGGTCGAGGCCATCGCCGACCGCGTCATCCTGATCAGCGAAGGCAAACTGCGCTTCTCGGGCACCCCGGCCGAACTCGCCGCCGGCGGCTCGCTCGAAGCCCGCTTCCGTGAACTGACCAAGGGAGTCGCGGCATGAGCGCCCTCCACTTCAACGGCATCGACGCCACCGCCCGCCGCCAGCTGTCGAGCTTCCTCGGCAACCCGCTGGGCTACGTCTTCATCCTCGCCTTCGTGCTCATCGCCGGCGCGGTCCTCTTCTGGATCGAGACCGCCAGCAGCAACTACTTCGCTCGCAACATCGCCGACCTCGGTCCGTGGCTGCGCGACGACGCCTTCGGCTGGCTGCTCGCCGTGCTGCTGCCCGCCCTGGGCATGGGCGCGTGGGCGTCGGAACGCGACCACGGCACCGAGGAGCACCTCCTCACCCTGCCGCTGTCGCCGCTCGACGCGCTGATCGGCAAATGGTCGGCGGTGGTGATCTTCTACACCATCGCCCTGGCCTGCACCCTGTCGCACGTCCTGGTCATCGCCTGGCTGGGCGGCCCGGACTGGGGTCTGGTCTTCGCCAACTACTTCGGCTGGTGGCTCGCCGGCCTCGCCTTCGCCGCCATCGCCATCCTCGCCTCGACCCTGGTGAGCATGCCCGCCGTAGCCTTCGTCCTCGGCGTGATCGGCTGCGCCACGGCGCAGTGGTCGTTCCACTTCTGGGACTTCTACGACGGCTTCACCCGCGGTGTCATCTCCTTCGGCGCCATCGCCACCGCCCTGGCCGTCTCGGCCGCGGCCATCGGCGCCGCCACCTTCGTGCTGTCCAGCCGCCGCTGGCGCCCGGGCAGCCACGCCACCGTGGTGACGCAGATCGCCAGCCTGTTCTTCGCCGTCGTCCTGGTCGCCAACCTCAGCCGCCTCGGCGAGCGCGCCGGCGTCGACGCCGACACCACCGCCGAGGGCCTGTCCTCGGTGTCGCAGGCCTCGATCGATGCGCTCAAGGAACTGAAGGCGCCGGTCACCGTCACCGCCTTCATCAGCAAGGACCTGCCGCCGGAGCTGGCGCTCAAGGGCAAGGAGGTCGAGGACAAGCTGAAGGCCGTGCAGCGCGCCTCGCCGTCGATGGTCAAGCTCGACCTGCGCCACCCCACCGACGCCCTCGATGAGGATGGCGCCCTGGCCCAGTCCGAGTTCAACCTCAAGCCGCGCCGCCAGGTCGTCGACAGCGCCAGCGGCCGCCGCATGAGCGAGATCTTCCTCGGGGCCGCCATCGCCAGCGCCGGCCGCACCCAGGTGATCGAGCACTTCGATCCCGGCCTGTCGGTCGAGTACGAGCTGGTGCGCGCCATCCGCGGCGTCAGCGACGCCAAGAAGCGCGTGCTCGGCATCGCCACCACCGACCTCGACGTCATGGGCGGCTTCAACTACCAGACCATGGGCATGACCCCGGGCTGGGAGATCGTCGAGGAATGGAAGCGCCAGTACGAGGTGCGCACCGTCTCGCTCGACAGCGACGTCGCCGCCGATGTCGAGGTGCTGATGGTGCCGCAGCCCAGCACCCTGACCCAGCCGCAGATCGAGAAGCTGCACGATTACATCTGGGCCGGACGCCCCGCCCTGCTGCTCGAGGACCCGATGCCGTTCTTCCAGGCCATGCAGGGCCGCGGCGACCTGATCCCGAGCCAGCCGAAGCGCAATCCGCAGCAGCAGAACCCGATGATGGGCATGCCCCCGCCCGCCGACGGACCGCAGAAGGGCCGCCTGCACGAGCTGATGAAGGCCCTCGGCGTCGACTTCAAGCCGGATGAGGTCTACTGGAGCGATTACAATCCGTCGCACTTCTTCCGCGAACTGATCCCGGCCAACTTCGTCTGGCTGACCAGCGACCGCGGCTCGATCGAGAAGGCCGACCGCTCCGCCGTCACCACCGGGGTCAACGCGCTGCTGCTGCCCTATCCCGGCCAGATCGCCGCCGCCACCGACAAGCCGGCCGGCATCACCATCACCCCCCTGCTGCTGCCGGCCACCGGCAGCCCCTGGGGCATGAACACGATCATGGATCTGACCCAGCCCAGCTACACCGGCCAGGTGCAGCTGAAGCGGCCCGAAGAGGTCAAGCGCCGTCCGTGGCCCGACCAGGCCAAGCGTCCGGCCCACGCCGTCGAGATCACCGGAGCCATGCCCAGCGCCTATCCGCGACTGGCCCCCGGGACCAAGGCCGAGGAGGGCAAGGAGGCGCCCAAGCCGGCCACCGGCGCGCTCTCCGGCAAGCCGGTCCACGTCGTGGTCATCGCCGACCTCGATCTGGTCGACAACGAGTTCTTCCGCTTCTACCGCGACCAGGGCAACCAGCTCGGCAAGCAGGATGAGCTGCGCGTGCTGATGAACCTCAAGAACGTGCAGTTCGTCGCCAACGCCATCGACGCGCTGTTCGACGACAAGAGCTACCTCGCCCTGCGCACCCGGCGTCCGCTGCCGCGCCCGCTGCTCAAGCTCGAAGCGGTCGCCACCGAGGCGCGCGAGGCCCGCCGCGCCCAGCTCGAGGCGGTCACCACCGACCTGCAGTCGCGCATCGACAAGGTCAACGAGGACTTCCGCGCCTCGCTCGACAAGATCGACGCCCGCGAGGACCTCGACGAGGAGACCAAGGCGCACGAGAAGAGCCGCGCCGAGATCGTCGGCCAGCGCCGCATCCAGGGCGAGATCAACGACCTCAAGCTGAAGATCGACCAGGAGGAGCGGAAGCTGGAGATCCAGCAGAGCCGCACCGTCGAGCGCTACCAGTGGTGGGTGAAGTTCCTCGCCGTGGTCATCCCCTCTGGCGTGCTCGGGCTGATCGCCCTGGGCGTCTTCGCCAACCGCCTGGTGAGCGAGAAGAGCAACATCCCCGCCGCCCGCCGGCGTCAGGCCTGAAGGAGCACATCATGGACCAGAACACCGCTCCAGCCGCATCCCAGGGCAGCCGCACCACCCTCCCGGTCGTGCTCGGCCTGCTCGCCATCGCCACCGCCATTCCCGCATGGATCGTACCGGCACTGCGCTCCGAGGCGCCCGCCGCCGCAGCCGCCGACAGCGGCATTCTCGGACGCGCCGGGGTCGGGCCGGAATCGATCACCGGCATGCGCGTCGTCACCTGGGACGAGACCCTTTCGGCGGCCAAGCTCTTCGAGGTCAAGCGCGACGGCGACCGCTGGGTCATCCTCAGCAACTACAGCTATCCCGCCGACGGCAACACCCGCGTCACGCGCACCGCCTCCGGCATCCTCGGAGTGAAGAAGGGTCGTCTCGTCACCGACAAGCCGGCCGAGCACGAGTCGCTCGGCGTGATCGATCCGCTCGAGCACGACGCCGCCGCCAAGAAGGGCTTCGGCAAGCGCGTGACCTTGACCGACAACACCGGCGCCAACGCCTTGGATGTGGTCATCGGCAATCGTGCCGAAGGCGGCGACGGCTCGTTCTACGTGCGCGAGGTCGGCAAGCCGGAGGTCTTCACCGCCAAGGTCGAAAGCGACCTGTCGGTCAAATTCGTCGACTACGTCGAGACCGACCCGTTCAAGATCCAGCGCGACGGCGTGCGCGGCATCGCCGTGGTCGACTACCAGGTCGATCCGGACAAGGGCACGATCAACCCCGGCGCGGTGACCAAGGCGTCGCGCTCCGCCCCGGACAAGGACTGGGAGAGCGCCCAGGTCCCGGCCGACAAGCGCATCGCCAAGGCCAAGGTCGACGAGGTGCTGTCGGAGCTGTCGTTCATGCGCCTGCAGGGCGTGCGGCCGTTCAACCTGCGCTGGCTGCAGAACCGCGGCTACTATCCGTCCGACCAGCCGATGCATTTCCAGATGCCCAACGCGCTGACGGTGCAGCTGGCCGGCAAGCCCTACGCCCTGTTCGGCACCGAGGGGCGCCTCGACGTCACCACCAACGACGGCCTGCGCTATTCGTTCATGTTCGGCAAGATCGCCCTCGGCGACGACGAGGACAAGGACGAGGATGCCAAGGCCCCCGCCAAGCCGGACGGCGAGGCCAAGCCGGCCGAAGGCGCCAACCGCTACGTCGCGGTGTTCGTCACCTACGACGCGGCGCTCGACGAGGAGGCCAAGGCCGCCAGCGAGCCGAAGCCCGGCGAGAAGAAGAAGCTGAGCGGCAAGCAGCGCGCCGAGAAGGCCCAGCAGCGCTTCCAGCAGTTCTTCTACGTCATCAGCGACAGCTCGTTCAAGAAGCTGCGCCCAGACGTCGGCACCTGGTTCGAAGAGAAGCCCAAGGAGCCGATGGCCGGCTCGACCGGCAAGACGGTGAAGCAGTGGCTGGCCGACAACGCCAAGCTGCCGGGCATCACCAGCACGGCCAGCGGCCTGCAATACCAGGTCCTCGCCAGCGGCGCCGAGGGCGGCCCCAAGCCGACCACCGCCGACCGCGTCAAGGTCGCCTACAAGGGCACCTTGATCGACGGGACCGAATTCGACGCCAACGCCGACATGGAATTCGGCGTCACCGGCGTGATCAAGGGCTGGACCGAAGCATTGCAGCTGATGAAGCCGGGCGACCAGTGGAAGCTGTTCATCCCGCCCGAGATCGGCTACGGCGAAGCCGGCAGCCCGCCCAAGATCGGCGCCAACGCCATCCTGGTCTTCGAGGTCACGCTGAAGGAAGTGGTCGGCAAGGCCGCCGCCCCCGCCGCCGTGCAGCCGCCTGCCGAGGTCAAGCCGACCGAGGTCAAGCCGGAAGAGAAGAAGCCCTAAGCCCGCGCAAGGTGCAGGCGCGATTGCACACACGGTGACACCCACGGGGAAGCTGGCGGCATGCATACCGCCACCCTTCCCCTGCGTCCCGTCCTGCGCTTTTCCACTCCAGACCCGCGGAAACCGTGGTTCAAGGACTACGTCCTGGCCTGCGGCCATCGCCTGGTCCATCGCCCATTGCGACGTGGGCCCGATGGGCGCCTGCATGTCGCCAGCCGGCTCGCCTGTCCGCACTGCATCGCCCCGCCCAGGCCACGGGCGCCCATGCCGCTTTCCACCTGAACACTGGCGATGCTGCACAGAGTCAGCATAGTCTGCGACCTATGGCCTCCATCTGGTCGCCGACCCAGCAGGTTCGCGCCCTGCTCCTGCTGCATGAACTCTCAGCCCTGCTCGCGGTCGAGGCGCGGACCCGGACCCTGCATGGCTGCCCGCAACTCGCCGCCCAGCTCGCCGCGGTCGGCAAGCGCACGCTGCCGCAGACCTTGTGCGAGATGACCGAATGGTCGGCCCTGCGTCTGGCAGGCTCACGCGAATCCCTGCGCACCGCCATCGGCCAGTTCACCGGTTCCTCCGCCTGGGCCGAGCGGGTGACGGCCGACGTGGTGACCATGCTGCGCCAAGGCGAGCGCTTCACCGGTGCGGCGCATCGCATCGACGATCTCGCCCGGGCGATCGCCGCGGCCGACGAGGTACAGGCGATGCGCTGGTTCGAGAGCCTGCTCGCCCTGATGCACCAGCACCGCATCGAACACGCCCAGGAGGACTCGGCGGCCGCGCAGGATGCCTGGTCACCGGCCATCGATCGGCTGCTCAAGGCGGCGACGGCCCTGGGCCTGAATGTGGCTCCGCCCCCTCCGGTGACCGAGCGTGCCGGCAAACCGCCGACCGCCGACCGCGCCCTCTCCGGCAGTTCGACCCCCTACCAGCCGTCCAGCGCCACCGAGCCGGGCACCGGCACGGGCGGTTCGCACGCGCTCAAGCGGCGGCGCTGAGCCTGGGAGGGTGTCGAGCGCCCCCGCGGCCAAACGGGGCC
>JALHRW010000003.1:7014-19373 GCA_022841245.1 Planctomycetota bacterium | reverse complement strand
CGCGCCAGCTCGCCCACCGGGGCAATGGTCGGGTGCCGCAGGTCTGGACCGGCCCACGAACGAGCATCGGGCGTCATTCATCCATTGCCCCGTGGTCGAGCTGGCGCTCGACCCTCCCGGCGACACTTCTCAGTGCGGACGTGCACCTAGCACCACGGGGGATTTGAACCTCGCGCCGGTACCGCCGCTCCGCGGGCTGGCCCCACTTGCGTGGGGACAGAGGCGCGACCGTCGCCCGTCCCTGGGCGGCCACGGGTGTTACCTTCCCTCCCTGTCCGCCATGAACGACAAAGCCCGGCGCTTCGCGCCGGGCTTTGTCGTTCATGGCGGACAGGGAGGGATTTGAACCCCCGAACGAGTTTCCCCGTTACGCGCTTTCCAAGCGCGCGCATTAGACCACTCTGCCACCTGTCCAGGCGCGGCGGAAGCATTGTGATCTGGGCTCGCTGGTCAACGGAGGGTCTTGCGACTGCAGGCTCACGTGCTGGAGTCGGGCATGCGTCCAACCGCCGTATTCATGGGCACCCCGGAGATCGCCGTCCCGGCCCTCCGCCTGCTGGCCAGCCGGGCCGACGTCCGCCTGGTCATCACCCAGCCCGATCGACCGGCGGGACGCGGCATGAAACTGACTCCGCCGCCGGTGAAGGTCGCAGCCGGCGAACTCGGCCTGCCAGTGTGGCAACCCGAATCGATGCGCGGTACGGAGGGCGATCCACGGCTGATCGGCCACGATCTCTTCGTCGTCATGGCCTATGGCGAGATCCTGCGCCAGCCCGTCCTCGATCTGCCCAAGGCCTGCATCAACCTGCATGGCTCGCTGCTGCCACGCTGGCGCGGCGCCTCGCCGCTCCAGGCCTGCCTGCGGGCCGGCGACAGCGAGACCGGGGTGTGCGTGATGGAGATGGTGCCGGCCCTCGACGCCGGACCGGTCTACCTGAGCGAACGGCTGCCGTTGACCGCACGGACGACCCTGCCGGAACTGCACGACGCGTTGGCGTTGACCGCCGCGACCGCCCTGGGTCGCTTCCTTGACGCCTGGCCAGCCATCCAGGCCACACCGCAGGACGACGCAGCTGCGACCTTCTGCCGCAAGCTGACCAGCGCCGAGGGCCGGTTGGACTGGTCGCAGCCGGCGGCAGAGATCGAACGCTGGGTCCGCGCCTACACCCCGGCTCCGGGCTGCTGGACCATGTTCGGCGCAGACCGCGTGCGCATCCTGGAGGTGCGGGTCGACCCCGACACGGTGCCTCCAGGCACGATTATGGTCGACGCCGGCCGGTTGCTGATCGGCTGCCGCGATGGCTCGGTTGAGGTACTGCGCCTACAGGTTGCCGGGCGAGGTGTCACGACTGCGGCTGAGTATCTGCGCGGCCACCTGCCGCCGCCCACGGCGGGGTGACCTGCCGGCGGGACGCCGGCGATCCGGGCGTCGCCGCTGCGCGGCTCCAATGTCAGGCAAACGCAAAGACCCCGGTGGTTTCCCACCGGGGTCAGATTCAGACGCGACTGATCAGCAGATCAGAAGACGTAGAGCAGTTCGGCAGCCAGGCCGAGCTTGTACTCGGTGTCGCCACCGTTTTGCTCGAACTGGGTGTAGCTGACTTCGAGGTTGGCGCCGAGCTTGTCGGTGCCAGCCGGGTTGGTCAGCAGGGCGACGGCGAACTCGGTGCCGGTGACGTCATCACCCGTGGCAACAGTCCCACCAGCCAGGGAGGTGACGTAGCTCGAAGCTTCTTCGATGTCGACGAACGTGATCTGGCCGGTGACCGACATCGGCATCGCGGTGGCGAGCTTGTAGTTGGCCAGGACCATGAAGCCGGTGTTCTGGGCATCCTCGGCGCCAACGCCCTTCTGGTTGACCGACTGCATGATCAGTTCGGCGGCAACCGTCAGTTCCTTCGACGGGTTGGCCTGGACGTTGAGGCCGAAGTGGTAGCCATCGGCGTCCGTGCCCGTGCCGACGTCCTGGTCGCTGACCAGTTCGAGGTTGACGACGGCCATGTCGTGGGTGTAGACGACGTCGAGGCCGAGGGCGTAGGCGCCAGCGTCCTGACCAGTGGCCTGCGCGGTGTCGCCCGAGCCTTCGGCGAAGAAGCCGTTGGCGACGGTGACGGCGGCGGAGATCGCGCCCTTGGTGTACTTCACATCGGCGCCAACCTGATCAACGCCGTAGAAGGCGGTGATCGGGCCGCTGTTGACGCGGTACAGGCCGGGGGCGTAGGCCGAGGTCCAGCCGTAGTTGCTGATGAACTTGCCGGTCTTGAGGCCGAGCTCGTCGTTGATGGCCCAGGTGCCGTAGGCCTGACGCGAAGTCACATTGCCATCGTTGGCGATGTTCAGATCGACCTGCGCGGCAACCTTGTCGGAGATCGTGGCCGAGAGGCCGAGCTTGCCGGAGAAGTCGAAGCCGGAGGTGGCGCCAACGGTGTCGCCCTTCTCAGGGTTGGTGTTGCTCCAGATCGAGTCGACGAAGCCGTCGATCTTGACCGCGGGAACGCTGTCGGCGGCGGCGGCGAAGGGGGCGGCAGCGAGGCACGCCAGGGCGGGCACCAGGGTACGGATACGCATGAGGGAGAGTCCTCTGAGGTGGGTGTCTGCCGCCAGTCCGACGAGGACAGGGGCGTTAGGTCGAAGCAGTGCCGGTATACACCGGGGAAACCACTACCTGCGTCCTAGGTGGGCCGAGTTATGCGAATGAGAAAACGCGGCGCAACTGTTTATTCAGACCGCATTCATATGGACTTCATCTGACCTGTTCATGCCCTGGCCTGCCTCCACCGTTGCCTGGCGCTGCGATTGCCGAACCCGACAGCGCTTCTAGCCTGCCGCGCAGATGCTCGCCACGCCCGCCGACCGGCCCCTCGACCTGGCGATCCGTAACGTCGAGAAATCATTCGGTCCGGTGCATGTGCTGCGTGGCATGTCGATCGACATCCCCGATGGCCAGTTCGTCACCCTGCTCGGCCCGTCCGGCTGCGGCAAGACCACCTTGCTGCGCATCATCGCCGGCTTCGAGCTGCCCGACCGCGGCGAGGTCCACCTCGGCGGCGTCGACCTGCTCGCCCTGCCCGCGCACAAAAGGCCGGTCAACACGGTATTCCAGAGTTACGCCCTGTTCCCGCACCTGCGCTGCGAGGACAACGTCGCCTTCGGCCTGAAGAGCCGTCGCCTGCCGTCCGCCGACATCGTCCGTCGGGTGCGCGAGGCGATGGAGACGATGCGCATCACCGACCTGGCCCGGCGCTTCCCGCACGAGCTGTCCGGCGGCCAGCGCCAGCGCGTCGCCCTGGCCCGGGCCCTGGTCAACGAACCGGAGGTGCTGCTGCTCGACGAGCCGATGTCGGCCCTCGACGCCAAGCTGCGCAAGGAGGTCCAGGGCGAGCTCAAGCGCATCCAGCGCAAGTACCAGATCACCTTCATCCTGGTGACCCACGACCAGGACGAGGCGATCGCGGTGTCCGACCGCATCCTGATCATGCAGGAGGGACGCATCGCCCAGGACGGCACGCCCGAGGAGGTCTACGAGCGCCCGGTGTCACGCTTCGTCGCCGAGTTCATGGGCTCGGCCAACCTGCTGACTGCGCGCTGCCAGGGCCGACCCGAGGCGGAATGCGGCTTCGGCCCCCTGCACCTGCCGGCGCCGGCGCCGTGGAGCGACGGCCACATCGCCATCCGTCCCGAGGACATCGAAGTGCGCGAAGTCCAGCCGGCGGTCAACGGCGTGCACGGCCGCATCGCCGAGCGCCTGTTCCGCGGCGACCACTGGGAGCTGCAGGTGGCGGTCGCCGGCGACGTCCGCCTGCGCGTCATCGCCGAGCCCGACCAGCACCACAGCGAAGGCCAGGAGGTCTGGCTGGAACTGCCGCCCGACGATCTGCTCGTCCTGCGCGACTGAGCCACCGGCGATGACCCCGATCATCCACGACGGCTACCTGACCACCAAGCCGCGCCTCTATGGCCGCGGGCTGCTGCTGGTGCTGGGCGCCTTCCTGTGGATGGGCATCTTCCTCTTCGCCCCCCTGGGCGGGCTCGCCGGCCTGGCCTTCGCCGACCGCGGCGAGTACGGCGGCGTCGTCTGGACCTTCACCTGGGCCAATCTCGAACGGCTGGCCGGCTGGGACGAGTTCGGCTTCAGCTGGAACCATGTGCAGATCCTGTGGCGCAGCGTGTGGCTGGCGACGGTAACCACGCTGCTGTGCCTGCTGCTCGGCTTTCCCATGGCCTTCTGGATCGCCTCCAAGCCGGCGCGTTGGCGACCGCTGCTGCTCGCCCTGGTGATGGTGCCCAGCTGCGTCAACCTGGTCATCCGCACCTACGCCTGGCAGCAGTTCCTCGGCGCCCAGATGCCGGCCGCGTGGGTCGCGCAGTCGCTCGGCCTGGTGCCGGAGGGCGTCGCCCTCTACCCGACCGTGACCGCGGTCTACCTCGGCATGGTCAGCTGCATGCTGCCGTTCACCGTCCTGCCGCTCTACACCTCGGTCGAGCGCCTCGACTGGTCGCTGGTCGAAGCGGCGCGCGATTTGCATGCCGGGCGCCTGCGCACCTTCCGTCACGCCATCCTGGCGCAGTGCATGCCCGGGCTGATCGCCGCCACCATCCTGACCTTCATCCCCAGCCTCGGCATGTTCGTGATCAGCGACATGCTCGGCGGAGCCAAGTTCCTGCTGGTGGGCAACCTCATCCAGCAGCAGTTCGGCTCGATGAACAACTGGCCCTTCGGCGCCATCGCCGGCATGTTCCTGGTCATCGCCTCGCTGATCGCCCTGTGGGGGCTGCGCGTGGTGAGCGAGCGCGCGGCGCCCAGGCGATGAAGCTCCCCCGCTACATCCCAGCGCTGTCCTGGCTCGGCCTGGTCATCCTCTACATCCCGCTGCTGGCGGTCGCCATCCTGTCGTTCAACAGCACACGCTACGGTCAGCGCTGGGGTGGATTCACCCTCGACTGGTACGCCAAGATGGCCGCCAACGAGGCGATCCTCTCGGCGGCCTGGAACAGTCTGATCCTCGGCGTGGTCTCGACCGTGATCGCCACCGTCCTCGGCACCTGCCTGGCCATCGGCCTGAGCCGCACGCCGTGGCCGCGCTGGTTCCGCCGCAGCTCCGACCTGGCGATCAATCTGCCGGTGGTCACCCCGGACATCATCCTGGCCATAGCCCTGGTCGGGGCCTTCGCCGTGCTGCGGGAATGGTGGGCGGTGTTCAAGCCCGGCCTGGTCACCCTGATCATCGCCCACGCCACCTTCCAGATCTCGTTCGTCACCCTGGTGGTGGCCAGCCGGCTGACCACCATCGGCCGCGACCAGGTCGAGGCGGCGCGCGACCTCTACGCCAACACCGGGCAGATCTGGCTGCGCGTGCTGCTGCCGCAGTTGATGCCGGGCATCATCGCCGGAGCGCTGCTCGCCTTCACCATCTCGCTCGACGACTTCGTCGTCTCGTTCTTCGTCTCCGGACCCGGTTCGACCACGCTGCCGCTGCTGATCTACGCCTCGGTCCGGCGCGGGGTGACACCCGAGATCCACGCCCTTTCAACCGTCATCGTCGCCGGCACCATGCTGGCCATCATCGCCGTGGCCTGGCTCCAGGCTCGGCAGGACGCCAAGCCCAAGGACTGACCATGAACCTCCTGCGCTCCCTCCCCCTGCTCATCGTGGCCGCCGCGCTCGCCGCCGGCGACGCCGCTCCGGTGCGCATCTTCATGTACTCCGAGTACATCGACCCGGCGCTGGCCGACGCATTCAAGGCCAAGACCGGCTTCGCCCTCGACATCCAGCTCTACGAGGCGCAGGAGGAGATGATCGCCAAGCTGCAGACCGGCGGCACCGACCAGTACGACGTGCTGGTGGCCAGCGGCGTGGTGGTCAAGCAGATGGTCGGCCTGAAGCTGGTGCAGAAGCTGGACCAGGCGCTGATCCCCAACCGCGCCAACGTCAGCAAGGACTTCCTCAACCACGAATTCGATCCGGGCAACCAGTACGGCTTTCCCTACTTCTGGGGCACCTCTGGCCTGATGTACGATCCCGCCAAGGTCACCGGCGAACCGACCTGGGCCTGGGTATTCGATCCGGCGCAGCAGCCCGGGCCGTTCACCCTGCTCGACGAGGCCAAAACGACCCTCGGCAGCGCCCTGGCCTGGCAGGGGAAGAGCATGAACAGCCGCATCCCGGCTGAGGTCAAGGCGGCCTCCGAGGCCCTGGCCAAGGCCAAGGCGAGCGCCAAGTGCCTGGGCTTCGCCGGCGGCGTCGACGGCAAGAACCGGGTCGTCGGCGGCGAGGCGGTGGCCGCCATGGTCTACAATGGCGACGCCGCGCGCGGCATCGCCGAGAGCAAGACCAAGCTCGCCTACGCCATTCCCAAGGAAGGCGCCGAGATCTGGGTCGACATGCTGATGGTCTCGGCCAAGGCTCCCAACCTGGCTGGCGCCCATGCGCTGATCAACTTCCTGCTCGACGCGGACGTCGCAGCGCAGAACGCGAACTTCATCCAGTACGCCTCGCCGATCGAGGCGGCCAAGCCCAAGATCAAGCCGGAGCTGCTGCAGAACACTGCGATCTACCCGAGCCAGGAGGTCATGAAGCGCCTGCACTACCTCGAGGACCTGGGCAAGGACTCGCGCATGTGGGATGCTGCGTGGACCGCGGTGAAGTCGGAGTAGCTGTTTGTTGGGGGCTTGCGCCCCCACGGCCCGGACGGGCCTGCCCTCCGGCCTTTGTCGCAGCTCGATTTCGTCGCAGGCTCCGAAATCGTGGCGGCATCGGCTGGACCCTTCGCTTTGCGCTGGGGCCCCTACCACGATAACGGCACCCGCATGACCCCCGACCTCGCCGCCGCCAAGCAACTCGCCGCCCAGGGCTTCAACCTCATTCCGATCGTCCGGCGCCTGGTCGCCGATGATCTGACGCCGGTCGCGGCACTGTCGCGCCTGGCCGACGAACCGCACGCCTTCCTCTTCGAAAGCGTGGTCGGCGGCGAGCGCGTGGCGCGCTACAGCATGCTCGGGGTGGCGCCGAAGGCGCGCCTGATCGGCGATCTCAAGCGCCTGACCCTGATCCATGCCGACGGCCGCTCCGAGCATCTCGACGGCGATCCGTTCAGCGCGGTGCGCGCCTACCACCGCCGCTTCAAGGCCGCCACCATCCCGGGCCTGCCGCGCTTCACCGGCGGCCTGGTCGGCTACTGGGGCTACGACGTGGTCCGCGCCGCCGAGCCGCTGCCGAACTGCCCGCCTGACAAGCTCGGCCTGCCCGATGTGCACCTGATGCACTGCGACAGCGTGCTGGTGTTCGACCACAGCTTCAACCACCTGCTGCTGATCAGCCATCTCGACCTGGCCGACGGCCGGACGGTGGAGAGCGAATACGCCCGCGCCGGCCGTGAGATGGACACCCTGCAGCGCCGCCTGGAGGCGCCCGCGCCGATCCGCCTGGTCGAACCGCAGCCGGCGGTCGAGCCGGATTGGCACGCCCACACCCCGGTCGCGCGCTTCCACGAGGCGGTCGGCGTCA
Organism: Planctomycetota bacterium; assembly: GCA_022841245.1. Lineage (GTDB taxonomy): Bacteria > Planctomycetota > UBA11346 > UBA11346 > UBA11346 > UBA11346. Next base: position 11,869 of record JALHRW010000003.1, on the reverse strand, counting down.
TCCACGAGCGCATCCGCGCCGGCGACAGCTTCCAGGTCGTGCTGAGCCAGCGCCTGACCACCGCCTGCCACGTCAGCCCGTTCCAGGTCTACCGCAGCCTGCGCAGCCTGAACCCCTCGCCCTACCTGTTCTACCTGCGCCAGGGCGACAGCGCCCTGGTCGGCGCCAGCCCCGAGCTGCTGGTACGGGTCGAGGACCGCAAGGTCTCGGTGCGCCCGATCGCCGGCACCGCCCTGCGCGGCAAGACTCCGGCCGAGGACGACGAACTGGCGCGCAAGCTGCTCGCCGACCCGAAGGAGGTCGCCGAGCACACCATGCTCATCGACCTGGGTCGCAACGACGTCGGCCGGGTGTGCAAGGCCGGCACGGTCAAGCTGACCGAGAAGATGACCATCGAGCGCTACAGCCACGTGCAGCACATCGTCTCGCACGTCGAGGGCGAACTGCGCGACGATCTCGACGCGCTCGACGCGCTGCGCGCCTGCCATCCCGCCGGCACGGTCAGCGGCGCGCCCAAGGTCATGTCGATGAAGATCATCGACGAGCTCGAACCGGTGAAGCGCGGCCCCTACGCCGGCGCGGTCGGCTACCTCGACTTCCGCGGCAACCTCGACACCTGCATCGCCCTGCGCACCGCCATCCTGACCCCGGGCGAGGCGCACGTGCAGGCCGGCGCCGGCGTGGTCGCCGACTCGACCGCCCAGGGCGAGTTCGAGGAGACCCTGCGCAAGGCGCGCGCGACGCTCATGGCGATCGCGCGTGCGGGTCAGTTCTGACATGCCGCTGACTCCAATCCCCCAGATCATCGAGGCCATGCGCCGGGGCGAGATGATCGTCCTGGTCGACGACGAGGACCGCGAGAACGAGGGCGACCTGGTCATCGCCGCCGAGCACATCTCGGCCAAGCACATCGCCTTCATGGCGACCAAGGCCTGCGGCCTGATCTGCCTGAGCATGGACGGCCCGCTGCTCGACCGGCTCGGCCTGCCGATGATGACCAAGGACAACAAGAGCCGCATGGGCACGGCCTTCACCCTGTCGATCGAGGCACGCGAAGGCGTCACCACCGGGATCAGCGCCGCCGACCGCGCCCGCACCATTCAGGTAGCCATCGCCGACGGGTCCAAGCCGCAGGACATCGTCACCCCGGGCCACGTCTTCCCGCTACGCGCCCGCGACGGCGGCGTGCTGGTGCGTGCCGGCCACACCGAGGCCGGGGTCGACCTCGCCCGCCTCGCCGGCGGCAAGCCAGCGGCAGTGATCTGCGAGATCATGAAACCGAATGGCGAGATGGCCCGCCTGCCCGACCTCGAAATCTACTGCGCCGAGCATGGGCTGCTGCTGGCGTCGATCGCCGACCTCATCGCCTGGCGCGAACGCCGCGAATCGCTGGTCAGCCTGGTCGCCGAAGCGCCGGTCGACACCGACGCCGGCCCGGCGCGGGCGTTCTGCTACCGCGAGAGCGTGAATGGCGAGCACCACCTCGCCATCGTCGTCGGCGACCGCTTCGGCCCCGGCCGCGAATGCGATGAACCGGTGCTGGTGCGGGTGGCCAAGGAGCAGGTCTTCGACGACGTCTTCGGCGGCGGCTGGAAGCTGTCCCCGCGCAATTCGCTGCAGGCCCTGCGCGAGGCCGGCGGCGGCGTGCTGCTGTACATGCGCGATACCGACGGCACCGACCTGCCCACCCGGCTGGTCAAGCTCGGCGGTACCGACCACCGCGCCGAACCCAGCTCGTCGGCGGTGATGGACAACCGCGATTACGGCATCGGCGCGCAGATCCTGCGCCACCTCGGCGTCCGCCGCCTGCGCCTGATGACCAACAGCGACCGGCCGCTGGTCGCGCTGGCCGGCTACGGGCTGGAACTGGTCGAACGCGTCAGGGGCTGAGCCGACTCACGGCGCTGGCAGTCGGGTGATCTCGGCGAGTTGGACAAGGCGGTGTTCATGCCGGTCCGCGTTCGCACGCAAGGTCAGGACGCAGCATCTGACCTCCCATCACCGACGGGTTGGGTCAATGCCCGGCTTTCCGGGTCATGCGGATCTGCAGCAGTTCGACCCCCAGCGCGAAGGCCATGGCGAAGTAGATGTATCCCTTGTTCATGTGCTGCCCCAGGCCTTCGGCGATCAGCATCACGCCGATGAGGATGAGGAAGGCCAAGGCCAGGATCTTGATCGCTGGATGACGCTCGACGAAGTCGCCGATCGGACCAGCAGCCCACATCATGACGAGGACCGAGACGACGACGGCGATGATCATCGCGGGAATGTTGGTGGTCATGCCGACTGCGGTGATCACCGAGTCGAGGCTGAACACCAAGTCGATCAAGGCGATCTGCACCAGTACTGCGCCCATGGTCATGGCCACCGCGTTCGCCGCCCCCGCCTCGATGTGGCCCTCGACCTTGTGGTGGATCTCCTTGACCGACTTCCACAGCAGGAAGGCGCCGCCGAGCAGCAGGATCAGCTTCTGACCGGTCATGCCGTGTCCGAACACGGTGATCAGCGGCTTGGTCAACGACATGATCCAGCTGACCGAGAGCAGCAGCAGGATGCGCATGAACATCGCCAGCAGCAGACCGACCCGCCGGGCCCGCGGACGCTGCTCGGCCGGCAGGCGGCCGGTCAGCACCGAGATGAAGATGATGTTGTCGATGCCGAGGACGATCTCGAGCGCGGTCAGCGTCAGCAGGGCGATCAGCGCCTCGGGTGTGGCCAGGGCGGCCCACGCTTCCGAGCTGAGGACGCTGGGGATCTCACGTACGACATCGGCGGCAACGGTGGCGGCGGCTTCCATGGCGCGGCACAATGCCGGCCACGGTCAGGAGGCAAGCTGCGCCTCGCCGTCCTTATTCCAGCCCGCGGCTGCTGCGGTAGTTGGCGTAGTCGCCACGCCAGTCGGTGATCTTGGGCGGACCGCCGGCGGGGCCGTCCTCCATGATCCAGCAGCGGTTGGCCACGTTGTCGATGAACTCGCGATCGTGGCTGACCACCACCAGGGTGCCCTGGAACTCCTCCAGCGCCTCCTGCAGGGCCTCGATCGACTCCATGTCGAGATGCGAGGTCGGCTCGTCGAGGATCAGCGTGTTGGCCTCCTGCAGCATGACCATCGAGAGCAGGCAACGCACGCGCTCGCCACCGGACAGCACGCCGACGATCTTCTTCACGTCATCGCCCGAGAAGAGCATGCGGCCGAGCATGGCGCGCATGTTGTTGATGTCCTGGTTCTCGGTGAACTGGCGGATCCACTCGAAGATGTTGAGATCCTTGTTCTTGAACAGATCGCCGCCTTCCTGCGGGAAGTAGGCGCGGGTGGTGGTGTTCGACCACGTCACCGTGCCCTTCTCCGGCGCCAGCTCACCGAGCACCAGCCGGCACATGGTGCTCTTGCCGATGCCGTTGCGGCCGATGATGGCGATGCGGTCGTTGCGGTCGATGCGCGCCTCGAACTTCTCGCAGATCTTCGGCCCGCCGGGATGGGCGAAGGTCAGCTTGTCGATCTTGACCACATCCTGGCCGCTGGGCTTCTGGAACTTGAAGAACAGGCGCGGAGCGACGCGCGAGCTGGGCTGGACCTTCTGGCCGGACAGCTGGTCGATCAGCTTCTCGCGGCTGGTCGCCTGCTTGGAGCGCGCGGCGTTCGACTTGAAGCGTTCGACGAAGCGGCGCAGCTTGAGCACCTGGCGCTCGACCCGGCCGGCTTCCTTGCTGCGGTGCGCCCGGGCCAGCTGCTCCTGCGCCTGGTAGACGTCGTACGGCCCGGCGAACGAGCGGATGGTCTTGAAGTCGACGTCGAGGGTGTGGGTGCAGGTCCGGTTGAGGAAGTGGCGATCGTGGCTGACCACGATGATCACGCCCTCGTAGTCGGCGAGGAACTGCTCCAGCCAGACGATGGCCGGGATGTCGAGGTTGTTGGTCGGTTCGTCGAGCAGCAGCACATCGGGCTTCGAGAACAGTGCCTGGGCGAGGAACACACGCACCTTCTTGGCCGTGTCGATGTCGCCGAGCAGCTTCTGGTGCAGGGCCGGCTCGACCCCCAGGTCGGTCAGCACCTCGGCGGCGGCCGACTCCTGGCTGTAGCCATCGAGCTGCTCGAAGCGCTCCTGCAGCTCGCTCATCCGCGCCATGTCCTTGTCGTCCATCTCGCCCTTGGCGTAGAGCTTGTCGAGCTCGCTCTGGATGGCGTGGACCTCGATGTGGCCGCGCAGGGCGACCGAGATGACCGTCTGGTCGTCGTAGCCGCTGATGTCCTGGCGCAGCCAGCCCATGCGCTTGCCCGGCTCGAGGATGACCTCGCCGAGGACCTGCTCGACCTCCTTGGTCAGGATCTTGATGAAGGTCGACTTGCCGGTGCCGTTGGCACCGATGATGCCGTAGCAGTTTCCCGGGGTGAATTTGAGGCTGACGTTCTCGAACAGGACCTTCTGGCCGAAGTTCATCGACAGACCGGCGACGCTGAGCATCTGCAACTCCCTTGAAGGGTCGGCATGCTCTGTCGTCGCCCGGAGGGGCAAGGACGGGTTGAGGGCGGCTCCGCGGCCCTATCATCCCCGGCCATGCCCGACCATGTCCAGATCCGCATCATCTCCCTGCTGGAGGAGGCGGCCAACAGCTTCGAGCAGCTCGAGACGCTGGCGAACCGCACCCTCTCGGAGATCCCGGCCGCCGCGATCGAGCAGGTCGACCTGCGCGCCATCGAGCGCGACTACGTCAACGACGAGAACGAGCCGGGCAGCGAGATGGACCACATCGTCTTCATCAAGTACAAGACGGACAAGGTCCAGGCTTAAGCTTGGGGAGGGGCTTGGTCGCTCCGGCGCGGGATGGCCGAAGCCATTGTCCCCCGCGCCTCCGC
>JALHRW010000003.1:0-7004 GCA_022841245.1 Planctomycetota bacterium | reverse complement strand
ACCCCACCCCCAGAACCAACCCATGAGCCTCCTTTCAATAGTCAACGTCAGCAAGCACTTCGGTACCTTGGCCGCGGTCGATGGCATCTCGCTGGAGATCCCGCCTGGCGAGGTGCATGCCTTCCTCGGCCCCAACGGCGCCGGCAAGACCACCACCATCCGCATGATCTCGGGCTTGCTGCGTCCAGACACAGGCACCATCGCGGTCGACGGGCATGACGTGGTCACGGACGGCGTCGCGGCGCGCAAGAAGCTCGCCTACGTGCCGGATGAGCCCTACCTGTTCGAGCGGCTGACCGGGCGCGAGTTCCTCGACTTCACCGCCCGCATCTACGGCATGGACAGCGCCGACTTCGACGAGCGGCTCCTCGAATGCGACGGGCTGTTCAACCTCTCCGGCTTCTGGGACCGCCTCGCCGAGGGCTACAGCCATGGCCAGCGCCAGCGCGTGGTGCTGGCAGCGGCGTGGATGCACCGGCCCAAGCTGCTCATCGTCGACGAGCCGCTGGTCGGTCTCGATCCCAAGCACATCCGCGTCGCGCTCGACCTGTTCCGCCGCCTGGCCAACGAAGGCGGCTCGGTGCTGATGAGCACCCACACCCTGGCCACGGTCAAGGGCACCTGCGACCGCGTCACCGTGGTCGACCATGGCCGCATCATCGCCCACGGGACGGTCGACGAGGTCTCGCGGGGCGGCGACCTCGAACAGCGCTTCCTGGAGATGACCTCCGGGTGAACCGCTGGCTGCTGATCGACGGTTCGAACGTCGTGCACCAGGACGCCGACCTGCGCCGCCTGGCCGGCATCGACCCCGAACGCGCCCGCGCCGAACTGGAACGGCTGCTTGGCGGCCGGCATCTGACCATGGTGTTCTGGGATGGCGGCCCGGGTGGCGAGATCCGGACCTTCCAGCGCAAAGGCATCCGCGTCGATTACAGCGGCCCCGGCGAGGCCGACGGACGCATCATCGCCTGGCTCAAGCAGCACGGCCCCCTGCACGCGGCTGTGGTCACCGACGACGGCCCGCTGGCCCGCCGCTGTCGCACCTTGAAAGCCAAGGTCATCACCGCCCGCGGCTTCGCCGCCGGCCTGCGCACCGTACGCGACGCCCCACCCGACCGCGACCCGCCCGCTCCACACGAGGTCGAGTTCTGGATGCGCGAGTTCAAGGTCGGACCTGGAGAGTGACCGCACCTGGTCGATGACGCAGCGCCTACTCCCAAGGCACTTCGACTTTCAGGTTGTCGAGAACCGCACCCGGTTCGGCGACCAGGCCGACATGGGTCAGCCGCAGTCCTGGCACGGACAGATGCTCCTTGGCGGCCTTGCCGTCGAGCAGGATGCGCAGGGCGTCGTGGTCGAATTCGAGACGCAGCCGTCGGGCCAGGCCGGCTGCAGCTTCCGGCAGCGCGTCCACATGCAGCACCCGATCCCCCTGCCGGACGGAGATCAGGCTGCCGATCTCCACCGACACGCCGGTTCCGGCGGACCCCCGCGACAGTGCCTCGGCATCGTCGCCAAACAGCAGGGATAATTGCCCACCTGGTTCGAGATCGACCTGGACGATGAGCTCGCGGGTGGCCGGAAGCGGCACGGCCAGGACTGCCGGACGATCTCCTTCGGCGACCAGGGTGGCGGATGTGATCCCCCAACGCCCGCCAACCACTCTCGTCTGCGGCGGAAGCCCGGCGGAGAGGAAGTCGGCCTGTACCACGCGGCGCCACATGCGGCGGGTCCCTGCCGCATCGGCAAGTTCTTCGCGGGCCAATGCGGCTTCCGCCTCGTCGCGCTCCTTGGCGATGGTCAGGACCAGATCGCGCTGATGCGACACCGCGCGATAGCCGAGGGCCAGGGCGGCGACGAGCGCGAGCACCAGACAGCCGCTGGCCCAGGTCAGGATGCGGAGTGCACGGCGGCGACGCAGCCGCAGCTGGCGAGTGTGGGCGATGGCGCCCAGCTCCAGGTCGTGCCCCGGCTCCGCTGCGGAGAGCAACCCGGCAGCCAGATCGAGATCGCCTGCCCGATGCGCACGTACCGCGAATTCCAACCGAGCCCTGGCCAGACCGCTGGCAGCGGCACGGTTGTCCGGCCAGAGGTCGAGTGCATCTTCGAAGGCATGCACGGCCCGGGCGAAGCCGCCATAGCCGGCGTCCTGCACGGCCTCCGCCAAGCGGGCAGCAGCGCGATCGGCCAGCGAGATGCTTTCTTGATGGCGCAGGCAGATGCGCACAGCGGACTGGAAGGACCGGACATCAGCAAAGCGGCCCGCCGGTGCATCCGCCATGGCCCGCCTGACGACCTCGCCAAGTTCGCCCGCCGGGATAGGCGGTTCGATGCGGTTCTCAGCCGCAGCCACCAGGATGTCCACATCCTGCTCCCCGGGATGCGGGGCCTGACCGGTGAGGATCTCGAAGAGGATGGCGCCGAGCAGATAGACATCGCTCGCCGGTCCCAGCAGGGCGGCCTGGGCCCGAGCCATCTCTGGCGCCATGTAGACCGGCGTTCCGGATGCCATCAGGCGGCCGCCCTGGTTCCGCAGGTCCGCGACATGCGCGGCCAGACCCCAGTCGAACACCACCACCTCGCCGTATTCGCCGAGAAACACGTTGGTCGGCTTCAAGTCACGATGGATCACGCCCTGGCCGTGCGCATACGCGACCGCATCGCCGACGCGCAGCAGCACGTCGAGGTGCTCGCTCTGGCTCAATTCGGCCCAGCGCTCGGCCCAGGTCCGCCCGCGCAGCCGGCGCATGGCGTAGAACGGTACGCCATCCTGATCGATCCCCGCCTCGTGCACCGGCATGATGCCAGGGTGTTCCAGCGATCCGGTCAGCCGGGCCTCGGCCAGCAGCTGGGCAGCCGCACGCGGACCCGCACCAGGGCGTATGCGTTTGATCGCCACCTCGCGCCCCAAGCCGGCCTGGCGGGCGGACCACACCACGCCCATGCCGCCCTCGCCAAGGATCGCCTGCAGTTCGTAATCCGGCTTGGCCGAGCGTGGCGGAGCCAGCACACGGCTGCGCACATCGCTGTCGCGCACCAGGTGCCTGGGGAGGTCGGCGATGGTCTCCTGCTGCGATAGCCTGCCGTTCCCCGGCCGGTCAACGGAGATGGCGTCGGCTTCGCTGTATAGCCCCACGCCGCACGCAGGACAGAAGGTGCCTTCACCGGCAGGCTCGCCGCAGCGTTGACAGGAGCGCGGCATGGCCATGTCGTCCCAGACGCCGACAGGAAGGGAAGCCTATCTCGGACCCGGCCCCCGGTAAGCCGGGGATGGATCGCGCGTCTCCGGCGCTTGGGCTCAGCGTGCGAGATCGCCACCGGCGTCGGTGTTCAGCTGCCGATACTGGTCGATCCAGGCCGGCAGCTCCTCGTAGTAGCCATGCCACGATAGATGCGCCGGGTCCGCGGGGCAGACCAGGTTGATCTCGTCGTCATCGACAACGGTTATGTCGAGCGGCTTGCCGCACACCGGGCAGTCGATGAGCCTGGCCTGCTCGCGGCTCGCGTCACCGCTGACCAGGTCGCCGATGTGGCCGATGATGCGATCGTAGTTGTAGGCCATGGCCGTCCCAGGGGACGATCATGCCAAGGGCAGCAGGATGCGGAAGCGCGCTCCGCCCAGCGGTGCAAGGTCGACCGTCAGGGTGCCGCCATGCAGCTGGACGATGGCGAAGGACACGGCGAGGCCGAGGCCGGTGCCGTGCTCCTTGGTGGTGTGGAACGGAGTGAAGATCAGCTGCCGCGATTCGGGTGGAACGCCCAGTCCATCGTCATCGACCAGGATGGCCAGGCCGTTGCCGGCAGGTTCAAGCGTCACGACGACGCGACCGGCGGCGGGATGGGCCTCGGCGGCGGCCTCGACCGCATTTCGCACCAGGTTCAGCAGCACCTGCTTGAGCTGCGCGCCATCGACCTGCACCGGTCCCCGCCCCTGCCAATGGTCGGTGATGGCGAGATCGACGCCGGTGGCGCTGGCATCGGCGCTGACGATCTCGGCGACCGAGCGCACCAGATCGACCGGATCGTGGGCACGGCGCTCCACCCGGCGTGGCCTGGTGAATTCGAGCAGCCCGGTGACCGTGCGGTTGAGGTCGCGCACGCCCTCGACGATGAGCTGGGCGAAGCGCCGCCGCTTGTCGCCTTCGGGCAGGTCGCGCACCAGCAGGCTGGCGAAGCCCTCGATGCCGTTGAGCGGATTGCGGATCTCGTGCGCCACACCGGCCGCCATCTCGCCCAGCTGCTTGAGCCGGTCGGCGCGTTCGGCCCGCTCGGCCAGGCTGCGGATCTCGGTGACGTCGTCGAACACCTCGACCGCGCCGGTGAGCGTCCCGGCCTGGTCGCGCAGGGCGCTGGCGCGGGCGTCGAGCACCCGCCCCTGCTCCGCGCGTTCGGCGCGCAGCGGCCCGGCTTCTCCGGCGATGATGCGCAAGGCGGGACTGGACGGAGCCAGCCGGCCCCAGTCGGCGCCCAGGGTGAGTCCCGGCAGGGCGGCGCAGGCCGCAGGATTGGCGGTCAGGACGTGGCCGTCGAGGCCGACCGCGACGACGCCGGCGGCGACCCCGGCCATGACCGCGGCCAGCCGGGCGTTGGCCTCGGACAGTTCGGCCTGCTTGGCGACGAGGATCTGCTCCAACCGCGCGACCTGGCCGGCCAGCGCCCCGGTCGTCTCATCGAAGAGGCGCAGGGCGGCGGCGAGGTCGAGCGGCGGCTCAGCCCGTGCGGTCGATGAAGCGGGCGGCGGGTCGTTCATCGCTTCCGGCGTAGGCGCGGGAGCCTTCGCCGCCAGTGCGCAGTTCGGCCGTCGCGGCGCGCAGCAGCCGGTCGCGAGCGGCGGTGAGGGACGATTCGGCATCGCGCCGGGCGGCCTCGACCTGGGCGGCCAGGGCGCGCATGGTCGCCGGATCGGCCCCGGCCAGAGACGGTTCGGCGATCAGCGCACTGGCCTCGTCGAGCAGCGAGACCGCCTGGTCGAGTTCGTCGCGCTCGAGCGCCGCCTGGGTACGGGCGTAGACGTCGAGCAGCTTGACCGCGCCATCAGGGGTCATGGCTTGGCTGCAGGCAGGTCGGCGACCAGGGCGGCGACGACGTTGACCAGTTCGCTGGTGGGGAAGCTGCCGGGGAAGGCCTCGGCGGCAGCGCGGGCGCGGGTCGCCTGATCGGCACGGGTGGCGGCGTCGCCAGGCAGGCGGGCGAGCTCGGCGAGGAAGAAGATGTTCAGCCAGGCGGCCCGCGGCCGCAGCTGCTCGGGCAGTTCGGGTGGCAGGGCCGCAACCTCGGCCATGCCTTCGCCGAGCCAGCGCTCGCGGTCGGCAGCTTGCTCCTCCAGCGCGAGGTCGCGCAGGCATTCGGCGATCGCGATGCGGTTCTCGGCCGACAGCGGCGAGACCTGCGCTGATTGACGCGCCGCGCTGGCCGGATCGAGGACGTCGCGGTCGGTACGGTGGGTGCGGCCGAGCCAGTCTTCGAGCGCGGAACGCAATTCGGTCAGTGCCTTGTCGCGTTCGGCGCGCGGCCGCTCCAGTCCGGCCCCCAGGTCGGCAGCGGCGACCGGACGCACTCCGGAGGCGGCACGCAGGATGCCCTGGATGCGTTCCTCGCGGGTGCGCTGGGCGCGGTCGAGGTCACGCAGCAGGCGGTCCTCATTGGTCATCGCCGCGTCCTGCTGCACCGGCGCCAGCGGGGACGAGCGCGGCAGCGGCGCCTGCGGACCGGCGCCATCGGCGGCCGCGAGCATGGCGGCGCAGCAGATCAGCATGGAAGCTCTCATTCGGCCACCTCGCCGCGGAAGGCCTGGATCGCCTCGACCAGCCGACCGCGGGCGCGCAGATGCTCGCCGAGAACCTGTGCGGCGTACTCGCGGTCGCGGGCGCCGATCGTCGGATCACGCAGGAAGCGGCGCAGTTCGGCTTCGCCGCGCGCATCGTCGCCAGCGAGGAGCAGGCTGCGCGACATGCCCAGCTGGCTGGCGTGGCGCAGTTCTGGGCTGGGCGCCTCGTCGAGCACGCGCCGGTAGGTGGCGGCGGCCTGGCGGGCGATGGTCGCCTGCTCGGTGCGGTCGCGACGGGCCTGCAGCCACTGCGCGCGGGCGATGTAGAAGAGCACGCGGGCGCGCACCGGGCCGGGATAGCGGCCGAGCTTGCCCACCAGTTCGCCGAGCAGCTGGTCGAGCTGCTGGCGGCCAGGCCGGTCGTCGGCGATACGCTCGTCGCGCAGCAGATCGTAGAGCGCCTGCACCGCCTGGTCCTCGGCCTCCAGCTCAGCGTAGCACTGGGCGATGCGCACCAGCAGGTACGGCGCGATCTCGCCCTGGGGGAAATCCTGGCGGGCGCGCAGGAAGGCGAAGAGGGCGCGGACGTGCTCGGGTTGGCTGCGCCGCAGCCAGCATTCACCGGCGCGGAAGGCGGCCTGGGCGTACATGCCGGCCGGAGCCTGCGGGTCGGTATCGCCGCTCTTCCAGCGGCGGTGCAAGCGCTCGTAGCGCGGCCGGGCCTCGTCGGTGCGGCCGAGGTTGAAGGCGCATTCCGCCAGCCAGAAGCTCGGCAGGTCCGGCGCGTCCTCGGCGCTGCGGCCAGTGGACTTCAACCAGCGGGCGATCTGCACCTCGGCCTCGCGGAAGCGCGCCGCCGCCTCGGGCGGGACCTCGCTGGCCTCGCCACCAGGCAGACCAAGCGCCTGCATGCCGGCGGCGAAGAGCAGTTCACCGATGGCCAGGCGAGCCGTCGCGACCTGGCTGGCGGCGCGCGGCTCGTCAGCGTAGTCCTCGAGCAGGCGGTGCAGGTCGTCGACCGCCTCATCGAAGGCCCCGGGATCGCTGCGATCATCGCCGATGCGCCGCGCGGCCTGCGCCGACAGCAGCAGCACACGGGCGCCTTCGGGATCGCCGGGCTCCAGCCTGGCCAGCCAGGCGCGGAAGGCGACGCGCGCGTCGGTGAAGGCGCCGAGCGCCACCATCGCCTCGCCGGAGCCGAGTGAGGCGCGCTGCACCCAGCGCGAGACCGCCG
>JALHRW010000002.1:82848-96766 GCA_022841245.1 Planctomycetota bacterium | reverse complement strand
TCGAACCCCAGACCCATGCCGCGCGCAGGTGTCAAGGCCGCGCGCAGCGCGCCGCGCAGCGGTCCGCCTTGACGCCGAGCCCGGCATGGAAGCTGGGGTGAGGAAGGAAACCGGAATGGCACGCGGAATCTCAGCCTAGTCGCTGGCCGCTGGCCGCTGGCTGCTGGCTGCTGGCCGCTGGCCGCTGGCTGCTGGTCGCTGGTCGCTGGCCGCTGGCCGCTGGCCGCTGGCTGCTGGTCGCTGGCCAGCTCCCAGCACGCTCCGGTAACGCGCTACCTGCCTTTGAGCAACCCCATCTGCATCCCCTCGCTGAACAGCTCTCCGACCCCAGCCTGCCCGGCCACCCCGTTGACCGCCCCAGCGATCTTCCGCAGCAACGCAGCCACCATTCCCGGCTCCTCCTCCACAGCCGTCGCCGGCAGATCGACCGGCACCTCCAACTCGGCTTCCCAGCCGCAGCGCAGCACCTCCATCCCATCGGGATGCTGCGCGCCCAGCGGATCGCCCGCAGGCAAGATCACCCGGCATTCGACCACCAGCAGGAACCAGTGCCGCCGCGCTGGCGCCGCCGGATCATCAGCCAGCGGCCCCCAGCGCAGCGCCAGGCGGGCGTGCTCGCGCAGACCGTCCCACTCCTGGGGGCGGATCGACAAGGCATAGAGACGGTCGGCGGCAAGGGCGGCGCGCATGGCGGGAGCCTGCCTTGGCGAATCGCCCCGGCCAGAGAGCATGCCGCCATGGTCGACATCCTCGCCAGCGTCCAGTCCGTCTTGAAGAGCGAGGCCGACGCCCTCGCCGCCCTGCCTGCGCTGTGCGAGAGCCAGCGCCCGGCGGTCGAGAAGGCCTGCGAACTGATCCGCGGCTGCCAGGGTCGGCTGGTGGTCACCGGCATCGGCAAGGCCGGGCACATCGGCACCAAGCTGAGCGCCACCTTCGCCTCGACCGGCACGCCGTCCTTCGTCCTGCATCCGGCCGAGGCCCGTCATGGCGACCTCGGCATGGTCCAGGAGCAGGACGTCGTCCTCGCCCTGTCCAACAGCGGCTCGAGCGAAGAGGTCGTCGCCTTGCTGCCGGCGTTCGCGCGCATCGGCGTGCCGGTCGTCGCCATCGTCGGACGCACCGACTCGCCGCTCGCGGCGCACGCCGCGGTCGCCCTGTCGATCGGCCGCGTGGTCGAGGCCTGCCCGCTCGGCCTCGCCCCGTCGACCAGCACGACCGCGATGCTGGCCCTGGGCGACGCCCTGGCCCTGACCGTGCAGCGCATGCGCGCCTTCACCCCGGAGCAGTACGCCCGTTTCCATCCGGGCGGCGCGCTCGGCCGCAAGCTGATGACCTGCGCCGAGGTCATGCGCACCGGTGATCGCCTGGCGGCGGTGGCGCCGGAGACCTCGTTGCTGGCCTGCATGCGCGCGATCGGCAAGGCTCGCGCCGGCTCGGTGGTGCTGGTCGACGCCGACCGGCGTCTGCTCGGCATCTGCACCGATGGCGACCTGCGCCGCGCCCTGTCCAACGCCGCCGAGCCGGCCGCGCTGCTCAACGGGCCGGTGCGCGCCGTCGCGACCGTGCCGTGCAAGCACATCCGCTCCGACGAACTGCTGCAGTCGGCCCTGCGCCTGTGCGCGGCCAAGAAGATCAATGAATTGCCGGTGGTCGACGGCGACGGCCGCCTGGCCGGACTGCTCGACCTGCAGGACCTGGTCGACCGCGGTTTCGAGGTCGGAGGCTAGCCAAGCCTCCAGCGCACGACCTACCCGTGCAGCAGCGCAATCAGCAAGGCAATTGTCAGCAACCCCACCAGCAGCATGGCGAGGCGCTGCTGGCGGCGCAGCCGGCCATGGCATTGCTGCTCGGCGCAGCGGCCGGCCAAGGCATCTCGCGCGGCGCGCAGACGTGATGCTTCGACCTGCAGACCGGTGATATCGTCCTTCAGGCGCGCGCACTCCTGGCCGAGATGCAGGCGGTCCTGCATCAGTTTGGCCAGTTCAGTGCTGCGGACGCCGCCTTCCGGAACGAGCTTGGCGATGCGACGGACGGTGGAGCTGTCACCGGGCTGTTCAGGCGGCGGCAAGGACGCCAGCACGTTCAGCCGACCGCTATGCTTGATCAGTCGCGCCAATTGCGGTTCGCCGGCCCCGACCGCGGCCAGGGTGAAGTCGCCGCACGCGGTCTCGCGCAGTTCGCGCACCGCCTCGAGATCCGGATTGAGGGCATGGGCGCGATCGCAGGCGGCGATGGCTTCGCTGAAGTCGAGGTAGGCCTCGTGGGGATGCAGGCGGTGGCGCTGCGCCGCCTGCAGATGGCGTTGCGCCGTCGCCAGCTCGCGCAAGGCGGCGCTCTCGGCCCGCGAGTGCAGCAGCCAGTCGCGCAGTCCGGCCTGGAACTCGCCGACCGTGGGTCGCTGCCGCGGATCCGATGCCATCGCCTGCTCTTGCAGGGCGACGAGCCTGGCCGGCAGGAGCGGGACGCGGTCGCTCAGGGAGCGCCAGTCGTTGGTGGCGCTGCGGGCGATGGCCTGCCAGACATCCTCGCCTGAGAAGGGGACGTCCCCGTACAGGCAGCGATAGAGCGTCGCACCGAGCAGGAACACGTCGGTCGCGTAGCCGACCGACGTGCGGTCGGCGAGTGCGATCTCCGGCGCCAGGTAGCCAGGGGTTCCTCCGCACAGGCTGCGGCCGCTGCCGATCAGAGGGGCCCGCAGAACGCCGTCGGGCGACGGCGTGCAGGTCAGGGCGAGGCCCCAATCGGCCAGCACCACCTCGCCGAAGCGGCCGACCAGGATGTTCTCCGGCTTGATGTCGCGATGGATGATGCCGCGATGGTGGGCGAAGGAGACGGCATCGCACACCTTGAGCAGGATCTCGACCGCTCCGGCCAGATCGATCCGGCCGGCGACCAGCTCTTCTTCCAGGCTGCACCCGGCGATGCGCCGCATCACCAGGTAGTTCATCCCCGCTTCGTAGACCGGGACGATGTTGGGGTGTTCAAGCCAAGCGGTGCATTTCGCCTCGGTGCGGAAGCGCTCGCGCTGGCTGCTGTCGAGGTCGTAGCGGGCGATCTTGACCGCCACGGTGCGGGACAACGTCCGTTGCACCGCCGAGAGCACCACGCTGGTGCCGCCGCGGCCAAGCATGGAACCCAGGAAGAAGCGGTCTCGGCTGGCGATCAGGCCGTCGATGTCCTCCAGGCCCGGCGTCTGCCTGCTGGAGGCAGTGCTGCGGTCTGCGGCAGATCCGCACACCGTCTCCCTGGTCTCCTCGCTGTGCGTCCGGAGGGAAGGACGCACGGTCACGCGGACATTGGTGGGGTCGCTCCGCTCCAGGGAGCCTTGCCACAGGTCGGCGATGTCCGTCTGACCCCGCTCCATGACCTGGCTCACGCCTGCCCCCGCCGTGGTCCGGGGGCGGCGCGTTGCGGAAGATGCGATCGTTGCCTCTGATGCACTGCGGAGCCTCGGTCGGTCCCGCATTCTGGCGCAGCAGATGAACGGCGGATGAAGCCCGTGGAACGGCTACACCATCACCTTGCGGACCTGGGCCGAGAGCAGGTCGATCAGCACCACGGTGATGACGATGATGATCAGCACAGCGCAGGCCTGACCGTAGTAGAAGCTGGACATGAGATCGTGCAGGGCCATGCCGATGCCGCCGGCGCCGACGATGCCGATGACGGTGGCCGAGCGCACGTTCGATTCGAAGCGGTAGAGGGTGTAGCTCACCCACAGCGGCAGGACCTGGGGGATGACGCCGTAGCAGACCTCGGCCAGATGCGAGCCACCGGTGGCGCGAACCCCCTCGACCGGGCGAGGATCGATCGCCTCGACCACTTCGCTGAACAGCTTGGCCAGGATGCCGGTGGTGTGCACGAACAGGGCGAGCACCCCGGCGAACGGCCCAAGGCCGACCGCGACGATGAACAGCAGGGCGAAGATCAGTTCGTTGATCGCACGCGCGGCGTCCATGAGCCGGCGGACCGGCTGATGCACCCACCACGGGGTCAGGTTGGCTGCTGAGAGCAGGCCGAAGGGGATGGCGGCGATGACGGCGAGGAAAGTACCCCACAGCGCGATGTGCACCGTGACGATCATCTCCTTCACGTAATAGCGCCAATCGTGGAACTCGGCGGGGAAGAAGTCCGAGGTGAGTTTGGCGATGTTGCCGGAATGCCACACCAGTTCGAGCGGACGCATCTCCGCCCCGAACCACGCCCACACCATCAAGGCGACGAAGCCGACGAGCAATCCCCAGCGCAGCCAGGATGCGCCCGCCGAACGCGGTCGGCGCAGGCGGGTGGCAACGGCTTCGGACGCGGGCAGCGGAAGGGAAAGTTGGTTCATCGCAGAATTGCCACCCCGACGCCACCTCTCCGGTGACGTCGGGGCAGCGTCGAGTTATTTGGCCGCAGTCTTCTTCAGCGCGTCGAGCTGCATGGTCAGCTCATCGAGCTTCCTCTTCTTCTCGTCGGCCGACAGCTTGTCGTCCTTCTCGGTCTCGGCCTTCTTCTTGGCGATCTCCAGTTCGCGGATCGGGATCAGCTGGTTGTTGTCGGACGGACGGAACGCCGACCACTTGAACTTGGCCAGCTTCTCCTTCTCGGCCGGGGTCTTGCCGTAGGTGAGGAAGAAGTCGCGCACCTTGCTCTTCAACGACTCAGGCAGATCCTTGCGCCAGGCCATCGGGTCGCTGGGGATCAGCGGCGACTTCCAGGCGATGCGCAGCTGGGCGACCTTGTCGGGCTGGCTGGTGCTCATGCGGTCGTAGACGTCGCTCGCCATGGTGGCGGCGTCGACCTGCTTGTTCACCACCGCCAGGGCGTTGGCCTCATGCTTGGCGTTGGTCACGCGCTTGAACGCCTTCTGCGGGTCAACGCCGCGCTGGGCGAAGATGTAGTAGCCGGGAACCAGGGTTCCCGAGGTGCTCTGCGGATCGCCGAGGCTGAAGGTCAGTTCGGGACCCTTGGCGAGAATGTCGTCGATCGACTTGAACGGGCTGTCTTGGTTCACCACGACGTAGGAGAAATAGCCCTCCTGCCCTTCGAGGTTGACCACCTTGCTGAAGATCTCGGCCTCGGCGCGATCAACCGCGGTGATGGCGCTCTTGTTGCCGTACCAGGCGATATCGACCTTCTTGAAGCGCATGGCCTCGATCACACCCGAGTATTCCGAGGCGAAGAAAGCCCGCACCGGCATGCCGACGGCCTTGGCCATGTCCTCGAGGAAGGGCTCCCAGGTCGGCTTGAGACTGACCGTCGACTCGGTGGCGATGATGCCGAAGTTGAGCTCCTTGGGCTCGTCGGCGGCGGTGGCGAGGCTGGCGGCGGCGGCCAGGGTGAAGGCTGCGATATGGCGGATCACGGGATGCTCCTGGGGTCAAACGGTTAGGGCGGGTTCGAGCTCGCGCTCATTCGTCCGGACGGGTGAGGAGGGGTGGCGCAGCGCGCTGGTGGCGTCATCGCCACCGGCGGCATGGAACTCGCCGCCATAGATCGAGCGCAGGGTGTCGACGCACAGTTCGCGGGCCGGACCGTCGAAAACGATGCGACCGGCGCGTAGGGCGACGACACGCGAGCAGAAGCGCACCGCCCAGTCGATCTGGTGCAGCGAGACGACTACTGTCGCACCGTCTTCGCGGTTGATGCGCGCGAACGACTCCATCACCAGGCGGCAGGATCCGGGGTCGAGACTGGCGATTGGCTCGTCACCGAGAATCAGGCCCGGACGCTGGACCAGAGCACGGGCGATGGCGGCGCGCTGCTGCTGGCCACCCGACAAGGTGCCGCTGCGCTGCCAGGCCTGCTCGAGGATGCCGACGCGCTCGAGCGCCTCGAGCGCGGCGCGGCGTTCGGCGACGGTAAAGGTCCCGGTGACGACCCGCCAGGTGGGGATGCGGCTGATCATGCCGACCAGCACGTTGGCGATGACCGGCAGACGCTCGGTGAGGTTGAATTGCTGGAAGACCATGCCGATGCCGGCACGGGTGCTGCGCACATCCGCTGACAAGCGGCCATTCTGCTGGACCACCCGGCCACCGACCTCGATGGGACCGCTGCCGGGATCGGCGGTCAGCAGACCGGCGATGGCGCGCAGTAGCGTGGACTTGCCTGATCCTGACGGGCCGATCAGCGCGACCATCTCGCCAGGCTCGATCCGTAGATCGACGGCGCTCAGCGCATGGCGCAGGCCGCGCCCGGCGCGGAAAGTGCGCGATACGTTGGTGACGCTCAGCGTGCTGGCATCGAGACGTCGCGTGGGCTGCAGCGGCATGGAACCTCCGTCGGTCCGCTGACGATCACCGTGTTCTGCGAATGCGGCGTGAATCGTTTGCAAAGGCGTGGTGAAGCACCGAGGTCTCCATCCTGGGTGTGGATGTCGATGCGACGCTGGAGAGAGCGTTCGCGCGCAGCATGCTGACACGGCGCAGGTTGCATCGTCGCTTCTCGACTGCATCTGCATGGACCACGCCTGCGTAGGTGGGTGGGAGTGCTGGTCTTCATGGGGGCTTCATCGTTGCAGGCATGGTGCAGCCATGATGGACGCCATGCACATGGAGGCCTTCGCATGAACAGCCCGCTGTCCCTCCCCATCGTCGCCATGCGTCGCGCGGTCGAGACGGATCTGCACGAGGTGACCGCGCTGCTTGCTGGATTCGAACCAGACGGGGCGCAACTGCCGCCAGAGCGGGCTGGGGACATTTTCGCACGCATCCAGGCCACGCCACGCATGGCGGTATGGTTGGCGACCAGCAACGAGCGTGCGGTCGGGACCTATACCATGATGATCATGGAGAACCTTGGCCACCATGGCATGCCGCTGGCAATCGTCGAAAGCGTCATGGTGGCGCCGTCCGCGCGCGGTGGACGCATTGGCGAGGCGATGATGCGTCACGCCATGGCGCGGGCCGCTGAGGCTGGCTGCTACAAGCTCGCCCTGTCGAGCAACAGCCGCCGGCTTGACGCTCATCGCTTCTACCGCCGCCTGGGCTTCGCGCCGCACGGCATCTCCTTCTCGATCAGCCCGTGATCGCAGACGCCATGGCTGATCACGCGTCTAGACGTCTGGATCAGGAGATCGAGCGCGACGGTCCCCGCGCGATCTACCTGCAGGTCGCCGAGCGGCTGTCGGCGGATATCCGTCAGCGTCTTGTCCCTGGTGACAGATTGCCGCCTGAGTCGGAGTTGTCGGCGCGTTTCGCGGTCAACCGCCACACCCTGCGGCATGCCATCGACCTGCTGGAAGTGCAGGGCGTGCTCGAGCGTCGGCGTGGTCTCGGCACCTATGTGCTCGATCCGCCGGTGAGCTATCCGCTGCACGCCCAGGCCCGCTTCAGCGACAATATCACCGCTGCCGGCCGTACTGGCACGGGCCGCCTGCTGGCTGCGACCTGCGAACCTGCGCCAGCCGAAGTCGCCGCAGCGCTGAAGCTGCGTGGTGGCAATACGGTCTGGCGCCTGACCACGCTGCGTGAGATCGAGGAGGCACCGGTCAGCATCATCGACCACTGGCTGCCGCTGGCGCCGTTCCCGTCGCTCGCCGCAGAATACCGCGGCGGATCGCTGCACGCTCTGCTGGCCGCCCGATTTGGCATCAAGCCCCTGCGCCGCAGCACTGCGGTCAGCGCCGCGCTGCCCTTGGCTGCGGTGGCGCGCCAGTTGCGCATGTCGCCTGGCCACCCGGTATTGCGTCTGCGCACCCTCAACGTCGACGCCGCTACCGGGTCGCCATTCGAGTACGCGGTCAGCTGCATCCGCGCCGACCGCCTGGAACTGGTCATCGACCACGACGAGCCTGCCCATGCCTGACTGCGATCTCTCCCTCGCCCCACGTCAGGAGGTGCTCGACCTCGCCGCCGCGCTCGCCGTCGGGCGCCGACTGGAGCATCTCGCCGTACCGCAGGAGGGCCTGTGGTTGTTGCAGCTCGAGGAGCCGGTGCGCCGCGATGGCTGGTTCGTCGGTGAGGTTCCAGTCGGCCAGGCCTGCGTCGCGCTGCACGATGCGGTGCGCGGCGAGGCGCGCGGCGGAGCGGTGCTGCTGCATGCTGACCGCGAACTGGCTACGGCGGCAGCTGTCTGCGATGCAGTGGTCCGCGCTGGCTGGCCCGGAGCCGAAGAGGTGGCGCGCCTGCGTGCCGCCGGCGCCGCGGTCCACGCCCGGGCCGCCGGAGTGCGGGCGGCGATCCTTGAACGCACCCGGGTCGACTTCAGCGAACTCGGGCAGGAGGATGCATGATCGACCTTGACCACCCGTGGACCGCCGACGGTCAGCGTCTGGCTTTCCGTGCCGTGCTGGAGGCCTGGTCGCGTCCCGGCACGGTCGCCGATGTCGCAGCCTGGTGCGGGGGTTCGCGCGCCCGCACCGCCGTGCTGGCGGGGCTGTGCGACGCTGCCACCACGCTGCATGATGCGCACGGACTGCTTGGAGACGGCGACCGCTCGCGACTGGGAGCCAGGTCCGTTGTCGCTGACTCGGCCGCTTTCATCCTCGCCGATGGCACGCGCCCGCCTGATGGCCTGGCCCCCGCCTGCGGTAGCCTGCTGGCGCCCGAGCAGGGGGCCACCCTGGTGCTCGACTGCCAGGCGGTCGGCGAAGGCCCTGCGCTGCGCCTACGCGGTCCAGGCATCGAAAGCAGCGCCGAGCTGCGCGTCCTCGGCATCGATCCACGCTGGTGGACGGCGCGAGCCGCCTGGTGCGCATTCCCGCTCGGTGTCGATCTCATCCTCTGCGATGCCCGCCGCATCGCCTGCATTCCGCGCACCGTCGCGGTGGAGGCCTGAATGGGCTATGTCGCTGTCCGCGGTGGCGAGAACGCCATCGCCGAAGCCATCCGCTCCCTCGACGTGCTGCGTGCCGGAGGAGCAGAGACCGGTGCTGGCGCCGGCGATCCGTTGGCGGTCGATGCGATCCGCCACCAGCTGCGCCTGCTGGTCGATCGGGTAATGGGCGAGGGCGGGCTCTACGATCCGCGGCTCGCCGCCCTGGCGATCAAGCAGGCGCAGGGCGATCCGCTTGAGGCCTCCTTCATCCTCCGCGCCCATCGCAGCAACCTGCCCCGCCTGGGCGAGAGCGCGTCGCATCATGGCTCGGCGATGCGCCTGATCCGTCGTATCAGCTCGGCGTTCAAGGAGATACCCGGCGGCCAGCGGCTCGGCCCCAGCACCGACTACCTGCAGCGCCTCTTCCGCCTTGACCTGCTCGACGAAGACCCCGCTGCGTTCCGTGCTGCCGCCGCCGCCATCCCTGGCATCCCACCCACGGCCTGCGACTTCCCCAAGGTGGTCGAGGGCCTTCGCGCCCAGGGCCTGCTGCAGGAGGTCGGCGCTGCCCAGCCCGCGGTCGACATCACTCGCGCTCCGGTCGCCTTCCCCATCCCGCGCCCGGCGCGCCTGGCCCATCTCGCCCGCGGCGAGACCGGCGGGGTGCTGACCATGGCCTACACCACCATGCGCGGCTACGGTTATCTGCATCCGACGGTCGCAGAACTGCGTGTCGGCTACCTCCCGGTGATGCTGCCGCATCCGCTCACCGGAGAGCCGGTCGAGGCCGGCGAGGTGCTGATCACCGAGTGCGAGATCGTCGCCACCCATGGCGGCGGTCCGGGCGAAGGCCCGCCGCGCATCCTGCTCGGCTACGGCGGCTGTTTCGGGCACAACGAGGTCAAGGCCATCGCCATCGCCATGTGCGACCGTGCCATGCTCTCGGGCGACGAGCGCGGCCCGCGCCATCCCGCCGAGGATCCAGAGTTCGTCGTCTGCCACGTCGACGGCATCGAGGCGATGGGCTTCTGCAGTCACTACAAACTACCGCATTACGTCACCTTCCAGAGCGATCTGGAGAACATCCGCGCCAGCGCGGCGAAGCTGAAGGGGGGTGGTTGATGCCCGCGACCAGCGGCCAGCGGCCAGCGGCCAGCGGCCAGCAGCCGGAAACCCGCTTCGGCTTCCTCGACGCCTTCGCCGTGCGCGAGATCCGCCGCGGCCTGCTCAAGGCCCTGGCCGTCCCCGGATACCAGGTGCCGTATGCCAGCCGCGAGATGCCGATCGGTCGCGGCTTCGGCACCGGCGGCATGCAGATCACCCTGGCCATCGCCACTCCGGACGACCGGCTCAAGGTCATCGACCAGGGCGCTGATGACTCGGTCAACGCGGTCAACTTGCGCAACTTCATCGCCGCTTCCTGTCCCGGTCTGGCCACCGTGACGCGCACCGCTGAAGCGACGTTGATCCAGACCCGGCATCGCGTCCCCGAACGGCCGCTGCAGCCGGGTCAGATGATGATCTACCAGGTGCCCTATCCCGATCCCCTGCAGATCGTCGAGCCGAGCGAGGCGAAGCGCCGCCGCAGCCATGCGCACGGCGACTACGCCCGGCTGTGGGTGAAGCTGTATGAGGATGTGGTACGCTTCCGCGAGGTATCGATCAGCAACCGCTATCCCGCCCGGGTCAACGGTCGCTACGTCATCGACCCATCGCCGATCCCGCGCTGGGACCTGCCCAAGCTGCACCGCAGCCGGGTGGCGCACCTGTTCGGTGCCGGACGGGAGAAGAAGCTCTACGCCGTCCCACCGTTCACCGATGTCGTGCCACTCGCCTTCGATGATGTGCCGTTCGAAGTCGAGCGCTTCCGCGATGTTGTGGGGGTGCGGAACTGCTGCCAGCGCTGCGGCGCGGCCGACACCTATCTCGACGAGATTCCGCAGCCCGGCCAGACGTCGCGCTGGCAGTGCAACGACCAGGACCGCTGCGCGGAGAACATGGGATACCCCGATGGTGCATGAGACTCCGGTCCTCTCCGTGTCCGGGCTGACCCGCATCCACGGCCGCGGCTGCCAGGATTGCGTGCGGCTGACCGGTGATGCGCATGGCCGCAATGTCTGCCCGTCCTGCGGCAGCGTGGTGGCGGTCGCCGATGTCGCCTTCGACGTGTGGCCGGGCGAGATCCTCGGCGTCATGGGCGAGAGCGGCAGCGGCAAGAGCAGCGTGGTCAAGCTGCTCCACCTCGACGACCGGGCCACTGCCGGGAGCGCCCGTTTCCGCGAGAGCGACGGCCGGACGCATGACCTCGCCGCTGTCGACGAGGCAGAGATCCGGCGCCTGCGCGACACGCGCTTCGGCATGGTGCATCAGAATCCGCATCTCGGGCTCAACTTCGGCGTCAGCGCCGGCGGCAACATCGCCGAGCGGCTGCTGTGCGGCGGCGAACGCCGCTTCACCGTCATCCGCGAGACGGCCTTAGGACTGCTCGACCGCACCGAAGTGCCACGCGGGCGCATCGACCACCAGCCCGGCCAGTTCAGCGGCGGCATGCAGCAGCGCCTGCAGATCGCGCGAGCCCTGGCGCCGCAGCCTGAACTGCTGTTTCTCGACGAGGTCACCACTGGACTCGATCTCTCGGTGCAGGCGCGCATCCTCGACCTCATCCTCGAAATCCAGCGTGAACTCGGCGTAGCCATGATCGTCGTCACCCACGACCTCGGCGTCGTCCGGCTGCTCGCTGGGCGCACCATCGTGCTGCGTCACGGCCGCGTGGTCGAGGCCGGCCTTACCGACCAGATCCTCGAAGATCCGCAGCATCCCTACACCCAGCAACTGGTCATGTCCGCCCTATGAGCACCGTCCTCACCGTCCGCGGCCTGAGCAAGGCCTTCACCCTGCACCACCAGGGCAAGCGCATCCCCAGCGCCTACGACGCCTCGTTCACCGTCGAATCAGGGCGGCTGACCGCCTTGATCGGACCAAGCGGCGCGGGCAAGAGTTCGGTGCTGAAGTGCGTCTTCCGTACCTACCTGCCGCAGGCTGGCAGCATCGTCCTGCATGGCGCATCCGACCTCGATCTCGCGACCTGCGACGAGCACGCGGCGCTGCGTGCGCGTCGACAGGACATCGCCTACGTCACCCAATTCCTCCACTGCCTGCCGCGCCAGCCGACCGTCGACGTGGTCGCCGCCCCGCTCGCCGCCCTGGGTGTCCCGCGCGAGCAGGCCCGCGCCGCTGCGCGCGAGCGCCTGCGGGAGCTCGACCTGCCGGAGCGTCTGTGGGACGTGCCGCCGGCGACCTTCAGCGGAGGTGAGCGTCAGCGTGTCAATCTGGCGCGCGGGCTCGTCCACCGTCCGCGCCTGCTCATGCTCGACGAACCGACCGCCAGTCTCGATCGCCGTTCGGCGGATCTCGTGGTTGGCGCCATCCGCTCGGCCAAGACCGCCGGCGTCGCCATCCTCGCCATCTTCCACGACGCCGAACTGGTCGCCGCCCTGGCCGACACGGTGGTCGAGCTGAAACGCCCAACGGAGCTGCCATGCGCCGCCTGATCACCGCCGTCGACATCGTCACCCCCGACAGCGTCATCCGAGACGGCTCGCTGCTGGTCGAGGATGAGCGCATCCTTGCGCTCTGCCCAGTTGCACCCGCTTTCGACCGCGAGCTGGAGGGGGGCGGGGCGCTGTGCCTACCCGGCCTCATCGACCTGCACTGCGACGCCTTGGAAAAGGAGGTCGAGCCGCGTCCCAGGGTTGCCTTCGACCACGCCTTCGCCCTGGTCAACAGCGACCGGAGGAACCTCAACGCCGGCATCACCACCATCTACCACGCCATCAGCTTCGCTGGCGGCGAGTGGGGCGTGCGCGACCCGCGCATCGCCGAGGCGGTGGTGCGCGAGGTGCGCGGCTTCAGCGGCTTGGTCGACCACAAGGTTCACGCCCGATTCGAGGTCACCGATGACGGCAGCGAGGCGCCGCTCGCCGCCCTGCTGCGCGATGGCCAGTGCGATCTGCTCTCGTTCATGGATCACTCGCCCGGCCAGGGCCAGTTCGGCGAGCTGGCCGCCTACGTCGCCTACATGACGCGAACCTACCACGTCAGCGAGGCCGAGGCGGTGGCCATCGGCACCGCCAAGGTCGAGTCGCGTAAACTGGCGCCCGGGCGCATGGCCCGCCTCGCTGAACTGGCGCACAGCCATGGCGTCGCCCTGGCCAGCCACGACGACGACACCTCGGCCAAGGTCGCCGAGATGGCGGTGCTGGGCGTGACCATCAGCGAGTTTCCCATCGGCCTGGAGGCGGCGCGGGCGGCCGTCGCCGCCGGCATGGTCACGCTGTTCGGCTCACCCAACGTGCTGCGCGGGCGCAGCGCCAGCGGCAACGTCCGCGCCCTCGACGTCATCCTCGCCGGCGCCTGCACCGGCCTGTGCGCCGACTACCATCCGCCATCGCTGCTGGCGGCTGTGCTGCGCCTGCCGGAGATCAGCCCGGTGGACCTGCCGGCCGCGGTGCGCCTCGCCACGCTCGCCCCGGCCCGCGCTGCAGGACTGGCGGATCGCGGTGCGATCGCGCCGGGTCAGCGCGCCGACCTCCTGCTGGTGCGCAGCGGACGGGTCGAGGCGGTGCTGGTCGCCGGGCGCAAGGTCCTCGACACGGTCGATCGGCCGGCATGCGTCTGACCGTCCTGGGCAGCGGCGACGCCTCGGGCATTCCGCGCGCTGACTGCGCCGATCCGGCCTGCGCCTGCGTCCGCGCTCGTGCGGGGCAGGGGCCATTGCGCGGCAACTCATGCGCCCTGATCGAGGCTGGCGGCAGGCGGATCGCCATCGACACCGGCGCTGGTGGCCAGGCCTGCGAGGCGCTGCTGCTGACCCACTACCACGCCGACCATGCCGGGAAGCGGGATGCTTTCACCAGCAAGGTCTACGGCCCTGACGATGGCCTGAGCATTGATGCGGTCGGCACGCCTGGGATCGACATCTTTCCCAAGCCGGCCGGGGTGAAGACGGTCAAGCCATTCGGCAGCGTGCGCATCGGACCGGTGGTGTGCACGGCGATGCCGCTCAACCATCCGATCCCGGTGCACGGTTGGGTGATCGAGGCCGATGGGCGACGGCTCGCCTGGCTGACCGATACCTATGGCATCCCGGCCCGTTCGCTGGAATGGCTGGTAG
>JALHRW010000002.1:0-82838 GCA_022841245.1 Planctomycetota bacterium | reverse complement strand
CCCACCCCTGCGACCTGATCTGCCTCGACACCACCTTCGCTCCCGGCGTCGAGCGTGCTCCGCTCAAGGGCCATGGTGACGTCATCGCTAGTCTGGCGGCGATCGCTGCGGCGGGGGCGGGACGCGCCTTGCTCATCCACATCGGTCACGGCATGCAGACCTGGCTCGATGACGGCTGTGTCCTGCCCGACGGTGTTGCCGCGGCTCACGATGGTGAGGTACATGATGTCTGAGATCCGCTTTCCCGAGGGCCCCGGTTTGTGGCGCACTGACGCGCTATCCGAACTACCGTGCATCCGTCCCGGCTGCACGGTACGCGGAAGCCGCCTCGGTCGCTGGAGCGAGCTGATGCCGGGAACGAGGCTGGTCGACAGCTCGCTCGGCGATTACAGCTACATCGCTGGCGACAGCGACATCATGTCGACTGACATCGGCAGGTTCACCTCCATCGCGGCGGCGACGCGCATCAACCCCGGCGATCATCCCATGGGCCGGGTCACCCAGCACCACTGCACCTACCGCCGAGCGCAATACGGTTTCGGTATCGACGATGCCTCATTCTTCGCCTGGCGTGCCGGCCAGCGTGTCCGCATAGGGCATGACGTGTGGATCGGCCACGGCGCCATCGTCATGGCCGGGGTCGAGCTCGGCACCGGCGCCGTGGTCGGGGCTGGAGCCGTGGTCACCAAGGACGTGGAGCCGTACACCATCGTTGTCGGAACACCGGCTCGACCGCTGCGTCGCCGCTTCGATGACGCGACCTGCGCGGCACTGCTGCGCATCGCATGGTGGGACTGGGACCACGCGACGATCAGGGCCCGCCTGCCAGACCTGGAGGACGTGGCTGATTTCCTCAATCGCTACGGATAACCTCTTGTCCGGTGGGGATCGGATCCCGTTGATCAAGATCATGTGATCACGTCGGGTAGGTTCGACATACGGAATCTGAACCGGATGCTGGCCGGACGCAGGAGACGGATTCATCTGGCGCGGGAGCATCCCGCAACCCAACCCCGAGGATCACCATGCTGCGTACCTGCTCTCTGACGCTGTTCGCCATCGCCGCCGGCCTTGCCGGGGAAGCCGAAAATACACCCTACCTGACTCCGGTCGCTGGCGGTATCACCTTTACCGAGATCATGTCGGTCGGCGAGATGGGCACGGCGGGCGAGCGGATGTGCGGGTTGGCGGATGGTCTCGGCGCCTACGACAATGGCGACGGCACCTTCACCGTGCTGATGAACCACGAGCTTCAGGCGACCGGTGGCAAGGTTCGCGCCCACGGCAACAAGGGCGGGTTCGTCTCCAAGTGGATCATCGACAAGAGCAACCCGGAGAACGTGACCTCGATCTCCGACTTCAACCCCAACAACACCTCGATTCATCTGTGGAACGGCAGTAGCTTCACCGCTGGCACCACGGCCTACGCCCGCTTGTGCTCAGCCGATCTTCCGCCGATTGCTGCGTTTCTCAATCCGGCCACCGGTCGTGGTACGGTCAACCGCATCTTCCTGAACGGCGAGGAGGCCGGCGCCGAGGGACGCGCCTTCGCCCATGTCGCCACCGGTACCGACGCAGGCAAGAGCTGGGAGCTGCCGTGGATGGGCAAGTGCAGCTGGGAGAACCTGCTCGCCTGTCCCAAGGCCCAGGACACCACCGTGGTCATCGGCACCGACGACAGCACGCCTGGTCAGGTCTACGTCTACGTCGGCACCAAGCGCAGCACCGGCAATGACGTCGAGCGCGCCGGCCTGACCGGCGGGAAGCTGTATGGCATCCGGGCCAACGCCGACGCGGTCGAGGAGCGCGATGCCACCACCCCCGAGGTCGCACCCTACACCTCGATGGGCCTGGCCAAGAACGGCAGCGCCAGCTTCGCGCTGGTCGAGATCACCGACCCGGCAAGCAAGACCGGCGCGCAGATCCAGACCGCCAGTGCGACCCTTGGCATCACCGAGTTCCTGCGCCCGGAGGATGGCGCCTGGGATCCGGCCAATCCGAGCGACTTCTACTTCGTCACCACCGATCGCTTCGACACCGACAAGAACGGCGGCAGCGGTGCTGCTTCGGCCAAGGCTGCTTCGCGGCTCTTTCGCCTGCGTTTCACCGATATCGCCGATCCGGCCGCCGGCGGCACCATCACCATGCTGCTCGATGGCGCCGAAGCCAACCACCAGATGCTCGACAACCTCTGCGTCGACGTCTACGGGCGGGTGATCATGCAGGAGGATCCGGGCAACCAGGCGCACGCCGCCCGGGTCTGGGCGTACACCATCGCGACCGGCGTCCTGACCGAGCTGGCGACCCACAACACCACCTTGTTCGGCCAGCGCGTTGGTGGAGTCACCACGGCGGCGCAGGCTGGTTTCACCGCCGATGAGGAGAGCTCGGGTGTCATCGATGTCTCTGATATTCTCGGCGCTGGCACATACCTGATGGTGGTGCAGGCCCACGGTTCGACCAAGTATTCGGACGGCACCGACATCTCCACGCTGGCCCCCATCGCCGATGTCATCGAGGGCGGGCAGCTGCTGCTGATGACCGATGCAGCCCCGCCGACGCCGGTGGGCAGCCTGAAACTGCGCAACTGGGGTTTCGGGGCCTTGCGCGCCGGGACCACGGTGCTCGGCCGCAGCGCGCTGTGGGCCAGCAATGGTCGCGGTGGCGGCGTCACCTACACCGTCAGTACCGCCCCGCTTATCGGGACGTTGAGGCTCAATGGTGTCGCCCTGGTCGCCACCGACACCTTCACCCAGGCCAATATCGACGCCGGCCTGGTCACGTATCAGCATGTGGTCGGCGGCAACGATGCCTTCGCCCGCCTGGTGTTCAGCGTCACCGATGGGGCCACGACCCTCAACGCCCAGGAGCTGAATATTTCAGTCGGTACGGGAGTACGGGTCCAGAAGGTCGGTGAGTACCAGGTGCCGGCCGGCTTCGATGCCGATGGCGGGGTGGCTGAGATCGTCACCCACGATCCGGCCAGTCGGCGTCTCTTCCTGGTCGACGGCTCGACCGAATCGGTCAACGTCCTCGGCCTGAGCGGACTCCAGACCGCATCGCCGTCGCTGCTGACCTCGCTGACCCCGTCGAGCGTGGTGGCGGCTGCGACCACGGTCAACAGCGTGGCGTGCAAGAACGGGCTGCTCGCCGTGGCGGTAGCCAATACGGTCAAGACCTCGCCCGGGTTCGTCTTCTTCTACAACGCCGCCACCGGGGCCTACATCTCGCACATCGACTTCTCGACCGCGTTGAGTCAGGTCGGCGGCATCCGCGGAGCGCTTCCGGACATGGTCACGTTCACCCCGGATGGGCTCAAGGTGCTGGTCGCGATCGAAGCGGAGCCGAGTGACGATGTCGGCTATACCGACCCCGATGGCGGCCTGGTGGTCGTCGATGTCTCGGCGGCGGGTGTGCCCGGCGCGACCGCGACGTTCATCGGCTTCAGCGATGCGAACACCGCTGCCTACAGGACGACTGGGGTGCGGATCTTCAACGACGAGGCCGGAACGGCCCCGACCGCGAGCGCCGCCAAGGACATGGAACCGGAGTACATCGCCGTCTCCCCGGACTCGACCACGGCCTGGGTCTCCTGCCAGGAGAACAACGCCCTGGCGGTGTTCAACCTCACCAGCAAGACGCTGACCTCGGTCGTCGCCCTCGGGACCAAGGACCACAGCGTGGCCGGCAACGAGCTCGATCTGAGCAACGAGGATGGCGGGACCAACACCAACAGCGGAAGCGCCTCGATCAAGATCCAGACGTATCCCGGGGTGCGCGGCCTGTACATGCCCGACGGCATCGCCGTCCATGCCTCGAGTGGCAGCAACTATGTGCTGAGCGCCAATGAGGGCGATGCGCGTGCCTGGGTCGCGCTCAACGAGGAGGTGCGGGTTCGCGACAGCGCCAACGTGCTCGATGCGACGGTGTTCCCAACGGCTGCGCAGCCGCACGCTGACGCTGAATCCGGAGCCTTCCCGCTGACCTACGACTCGAACCTTGGACGTACCAAGATCACCAAGTTCTCTGGCGACACCGACGCGGACAATGACTTCGACTTCCTGCCGCTGTACGGTGCCCGCAGCTTCTCGGTGTGGAACGCAGCCGGCGTCCTGCAGTGGGACAGCGGGGCGCAGTTCGAGACCTTCTTCTCGAACTACTTCGCGACGGTGTTCAACGCCAACCACAGCGACCCCAACAACAACCTGGATGACCGCAGCGACGACAAGGGGCCGGAACCCGAAGGCGTGGCGGTCGTCGCCGTCGGTGCGAAGTCCTACGCCGCGGTCGGTCTGGAACGCATGGGTGGCTTCTTCCTCTACGATCTCGCCACCCCCACCGCGCCGACCATGGCCGCCTATTACACCGGGCGCCACTTCACCGCCATCCCGACCAGCGGACAGGCCGGCGACCTCGGACCCGAAGGCATGCTGGCGATCTCCGCCGCCGACAGCCCGACCGGCACCCCGCTGCTGATCGTCGGCAACGAGGTCAGCGGCACGGTGTCGATCCATAGCGTCGCCGCTGGCACCGCAGGAAGCAACACGCCGCCGACGATCAGCGCCATCGCCGACCAGAGCGTGGCCAAGAATGCGACCAGCGGTCCGCTGAGCTTCGTCATCGCCGACGCCGACTCGCCGCTGTCCAGTCTGGTGCTCAGCGTCTCGACCTCGGACGGCAGCTACCTGCCGGTGGGCAACCTGCTGCTCGGCGGCAGCGGCTACGGCCGCACCGTGACCGCCATCCCGGGGGCATCCCTCACCGGCAGCGCCACCGTGACGGTCACGGTCAGCGACGGCATCGCCTCCAGCAGCGAGACCTTCGTCGTCACGACACCAGCGGATGCGGTGGCGGCTGCACCTGCAGCGGCCGACGATGATGACGACAACGGCTGCGGTGTCGGCGGATCAGGCATGATACTGATCATGGGCACGCTGGCGTTCCTCGGCTTGCGGCGCCGTCGGGACTAAATTGCACCTGGGGCCGCGCGCTGCTGGCGCGCGGTCCCAGGAGGCTTTGTCCGGATCAGCCGAACCGCGCGACTTCCCTGCCGCCGACCCACACGCTGCGCACGCGTGGGCGCGGCTCGCATTCGACCAGCACGAGGTCGGCCGTGGCATTGGCAGCGATGCGGCCCCGGTCGATCAGCCCGGCGGCGATCGCTGGGCCGCGCGAGATGAGATTCCAGCCGGTGGCGAGGTCGCAGATGCCGCGCGCAGCCAGGGCGAACGGCGCCTGGAACAGGCATGGGTGGTGGTAGTCGCTGCACAACGCATCGCACGCACCGGCAGCGATTGCCGCACCAGCCGAGAGCAGCCCGACGTGGCTGGATCCCCGCACCGCGTTGGGGGCGCCCATCAGCACGCTGCCGCCGAGCTGGCGTGCCCGCTGCGCCGTGGCCAGGTCGAAGGGGAACTCGCTGATGCGTATGCCGCGCGCAGCACTGGCCTCGGCCTGTTCCGGGGTCGCGTCATCGTGCGCGGCCAGTG
The DNA here is from genome assembly GCA_022841245.1 of Planctomycetota bacterium. Taxonomy (GTDB): domain Bacteria; phylum Planctomycetota; class UBA11346; order UBA11346; family UBA11346; genus UBA11346. The sequence goes on along the minus strand of JALHRW010000002.1, from coordinate 77,349 downwards.
GCACGGCATGGGCGCGAGCCGCCATGCACAGGCGGTCCCGGGCCGCTGCGCCGCTGTCACGACGCATCCGCGCCTCGGCGACCAGGGCTTCGATGTTGGCGCCGGCGCCGTTGAGCCGCCGGCGAACGCTCATGATGAAGCGCGTCTGTGCGGCAGGGTCGTCATCGGCTGGCAGGTGGTCGTTGATCGAGAGCAGATCGACCCGGCCCGCAGCGAGCCAGGCGACGATCTCATCGGCATCGCCGGGCGCGCAGACTTCGCGGCGCAAGTGCACCGGAGCGCGTGCCGATAGGCGGATCGCGGGATCGTGCACGGCAGCGATCACACTGCGGATCAGCTCGCGACTGCGCAGGCCGGGCTCGAAGCCGTCGGTCAGCGAGATGAAGCAGGTGGTAATGCCATTGGCCAGCAGCCAGCCATCGTGTTCGGCCAGAGCTACCGGCAGGGGGACGCGCACGCCATGGCGCGGCTCCAGGGCCCGCTCGATGGCATCGGCGTGCAGGTCGACGATCCCGGGCAGGATCAGCATGCCACGCGCATCGATCTGCGCCGAGCTGCCGACCGGATGCCCGACGGCACCGATGCGTTCGCCATCGAAAGAGACGGTTGCGTCAGGAACGAGACGGTCGCCGATGAGGACGGTGCCGCCAACCAGGGTGCGTCGCATGCGGAGGCATGCTGGCCGCTCCGGTCAAGAACGCATGAATCCGATCATCGCTTCGCCGAACCGGTGCCGGCGGCGTAGATCGCGGCGCCAAGCACCAGCGATCCGCCGACGATGGCCCAGAAGGCGATCACGCCACCGCCCTCGATGCCACTCGGGAGGTTCATGCCGAACACCGAGGCCACCGCCATCAGCGGCAGGGCGAGCGCGGCGATCAGATTGAGACGATGCCCGGCGCTGGCGAGGCCATAGGCGGCGCGGGTCTGTTCCTCAGCCTGGCGCGCAGCCGCGTACTGCAGGGCAGCACCGGCGTCATGGTGCAGCAGTTCGGCTGCACGCTCCAGTTCGTAGGCGCGGTCGCGGGCGAGGATCAGTTCGCGGTCGCCGCTCACGCCATCGCGAGCCTCCTGCAGGGTGCGGTGCAGGTTGCGCGCCGTGCGCGCCAGCGGGGCGGCCGCCTGGACCACGGCGTGGATCTCCTGGGCGCTGGCGGCAGTGACCAGACGTTCCTCCAGTCCATCGACCGCTTTGGCGAATGCGTCGAGATGGCGTACGAGGCCCTGGACGCCGGCCCCACCGGCAGAGCTGTCCCAGCTGCCATCGGGTCGGCGCCACAGCAGCAGACCGTTGCGCGTCGCATCGCCCGGTTTTGGCAGTTCGTGCAGCACCAGCAGCAGGTGCCCACCGGCGAGCATGCAGCGTTGGCGGCCGACTTCATCGCCAAGGCGGTTGGCGAGGGCAGCGGGTAGTTCCCAGGTGCGGGGCAGCAGGCGCGAGACGGTCATGGCATGGCTCCGCCGGCAGCCTGCCCAGGGCCATGCTCGATGCCACCGGCAGGCTTCATCACGAATTCACATGCACCGGCATAACGTGGCCATGGAGAAGGGGATCATGGCCTGGATCGACGCTCTCGCCCGCTTCGATCTCGATGCGACCACGGGGAGCAACCGCGCCAACCAGCAGCGGCAGTGCCGGGTCATCTTCGCGTGGGCCAGCCGGCTCGGCGACGGCTGGTTCTGGTATGCCCTTGCCACGGCACTGCTGCTTGCCGAAGGCGCAGGAGCGGCCGTGGCGGTCGCGGCCATGGCGGCGGCCGGGCTGTCCGGCACCGCGATCTACACCTTGCTCAAGCGCGGCATCCGCCGTCCGCGGCCAAGTGCTGTGCGCGAAGGCCTGATCCTGACCGTGGCGCCGCTTGACCGCTTCTCCTTCCCCTCGGGCCACACCCTTCACGCCATCGCCTTCAGCGTGGTGGTCACCGCGCATGCCCCCATGCTCGGCTGGCTGGTCTGGCCCTTCACCGCCCTGGTTGCAGCCTCGCGGCTGATTCTCGGCCTGCACTATCCCAGCGATGTCATCGCTGGCGGGATGCTCGGCGCGATCATCGCGTGGATCGCTGTTGCGGTCGCCGCCGCGGCCGGGGTGCCAGTCTGAACGGCGCGTCGGGAACGTCGGAAGGGAGGAGGATGAGGCCGCTCGGCGGTCGATCCCTCCCGTCGTTCCCGCTACGCCGTTCAGTTCGGAGCTACCCAGGGAAGTACATATGACCAAACGTCATGTCGATGTGCTGGTGATCAGCGATGTCCATCTCGGCACCGCCGCCTGCCGCGCCGCTGAACTCAATGCCTATCTCAAGAGCGTCGAGCCTGGCATGGTCGTGCTCAACGGCGACATCGTCGACTTGTGGGATTTCCGCAAGGGCTTCTGGCCCGAAGCCCACACCAAGGTCGTTCGTCGACTGCTCAAGTTCGCCGCCCAGGGCATCCCGGTGCATTACATCACCGGCAACCATGATGGGGCGCTACGGCGGTATTCGGCTCTGGCGCTGGGTTCGATCAACCTGGTCGACCGCCTCGATCTGGTGATCGGCGGCCGGCGGCACTGGTTCCTGCATGGCGACGCCTTCGACCTCGCCCTCGGCACCTCGCGCCTGACCGGCTGGATCGGCACCATCGCCTACGATGCCGTGGCTTCGCTTGGTGTCGCTTGCAACGCCGTCGGCCGCCGTCTCGGCCTGCGCCCGGTCTCGCTTGCCGATGCGTGCAAGCGCGGCGTGCCGGCGGCTCGGCGGCACATCGCCCGCTATGAGGACTTCTGCCTCAAGGCCGCCGCCGCACGCGGCTTCGATGCCGTGGTGACCGGCCACATCCATGTGCCGTGCATGCGCAGCCGGACGATTGACGGTCGCGAGGTCACCTATCTCAACAGCGGCGACTGGGTCGATTCGCTGACCGCCCTCGAGCATGCCGATGGCGCTTGGCGGGTGGTCAGCTACGCCGGTCTGGTCGAGGCTGGCAAGATCAAGGGAGCCGGACTCGATGACACCATCGCCATTGCTCCAACCGTGGCAGCGTAAGGGCTACGGTCGGCCGATATATTGGGCGTAGGCTGCGCGCAGCGGCAGGTAGGGAATGCGGCCACGTCCGATCTCGAGGTGCCCGGTCTTCAGCTTGTCCGACAGGTATGGCAGCAGAGTGGGATCGGGATGCACGCCGTCATGGCCGAACCAGCGTCGCCAGGCCCAACGCAGCAGGGATGGCTGTGCAGGTACACCGGCCAGCTGTGCGGTCGCCGGATCGACGACGGTGAAGTCGACGACGGCCAGCACGCCGTCTGGCTTCAGCATGCCGCAGGCGTTGGCCACGGTGGCCCGCCAGTCGGGCATCATGCTCAGGCTGTAGGCGCATAGGACGACGTCGACCGGATGTGGCGGCTTCCAGATGGTGGCGTCAGCTTCGACTGCCGTGACGTTGCTCCAATTGCGGGCCGCGATGCGTTGCCGCGCGACCGCGAGCAACGAGGGGCACAGATCGACCAGATGCACGCTGGCCAGGCCGGGGATGCGATCAGCGATCGGTTCGAGGTTCCGTCCGGTGCCCGCGCCAAGCTCGACCAGCGATGAGCCTGGCAGCAACGGCAGCCGGGCCAGCAGCTCATCACGGCCGTGCAGCAGCCGTTCGCGGAAGCGGTCGTAGGCGGCCGCCTGGCCGGCGTAGAAGCCTTCCAGGCGCTGCGCATGGTCACCGCCACGCTCCATGCCGCGCAGCATGCGCCACAGCACTGGCAGATCAGACATGCGCGACATGGAAACCGCCATAGGTGCCGACGCGGTCCTGCTGGTGCAGCTGCGAAGCCAGAGCGTGATCGAAACGCAGGCGCTCGCCCAGGCTGGTGCCGTCGGCCAGGCGCACGGTCGGCAGCCACGGCGGTTCGGCGCGTGCGGAGCGGAAGATGGTCAGCGCCTTGGGTCGCGCTCGCTCCAGGACGAGGTCCCATTCCGCGCCCAGGTCATGCGGGCGGTGGGCGCCCATCCAGTCCTGGTGATCGAGCAGGACGAAACGGCTGAATGGCCGATCGTCGCTCGCAAGCAGACCTGCGACGGTGTTGGTGCGGATCTCCAGCCGGTCGAGCAGGCCGCCGCGCAGGGCGGTAAGGTTGCCCGGACGCAGGTATTCGGGGCAGTTTTCGCGGGTGTAGCCGCCGCGCAGGTAGCAGGTCCAGAAGTAGTTGGTGCTCAGCGGCAGCAGCCGGAACACCCGTTCGATGCATGCGCGGATGAAGCCCGCGACGCTGTGCGCAGCCGGGGCATCGCCATCGTGGTGCGCGGCTACCTCGCGGGTCTGGGCCGGCGGAACGCCGAGCAGGCTCATGGTGGTCTGCCGCGACACCGCCCAGGCGAGGAACGGGGTCCACAGGCGCGGCGCCACCTCGCGGTCGTAGATGGCGGCCTGCTCGGCGAGGTCCTCGCAGGCGAGCAGACGCTCGATCGCCGGGCGCAGGCCCGGACGGGAGCGCAGGTAGGCGCGCATCAGGCGGGCGACCAGGCCGGACAGACCATGGAAGTAGAAGCTGTCGCCACCGCGGCCGCCGAACCAGGTGATGCGGCGGTCCCAGAAAGCCTGGGCAGAGGGGGTCAGTTGGGAGCGCAGCCGGTCGCGATAGAGCTCGAGCGCTCTGGGATGGCGGCCCGCACCGAACAGGGCGAAGACGTCTTCGTCGGCGCAACCGCGGATCGCGGCGACTTTCAGTTCGAGCAAGGCGTTCTGCCGCGGGTTGGCGTCGACGGCGGTGACGCGACGTGGACCGCACAGCAGGTAGTCAAGCGCGTTGCAGCCCGCGCTGGTGATGACCAGGACCTCGTCGTCGCCCTGCAGGCGCAGGGCCTGGCGGTCGCAGGCGGGATCCTCCCAACAGGCATTGTAGAGGAGGGAGGACGAGTACAGCCGGTCGAAGACGCCCTGGTGCAGGCGTTCGAGGATGCTGGGCGCGTGGGTCATGTTTCCAGCGTCAGGCAACCCGTGAAGGCGCTGTGCAGATGGCATGAGGGCGCACAGCAGTCCTCTTCACCTGAACTTGACCGGAGATGCCATCATTGCGGCATGCTCACCCGGCAGCTGTCCATCGCCCTGGTCACCGAGACCTGGGCGCCCGAGATCAACGGTGTGGCGATGACGTTGTCGCGCCTGGTCGCCGGCCTGGCTGCGCGCGGCCATCGCATCCAGGTGGTGCGGCCGCGCCAGGCGGTGGAGACCGGCCAGCCGGCCGTCATCCATCCGCTGGTCACTGAGGTCGTCCGCCCAGGACTGCCCATCCCGGGGTACACCGCCCTGCGCCTCGGCTTGCCCTGTGCTGGTCGATTGCTGGCCGACTGGCGCCGGCAGCGTCCGGACGTGGTGCACGTCGCCACCGAGGGCCCGCTGGGCTGCTCGGCCTTGTCGGCCGCAGAGGCTCTCGCCCTGCCGGTGACCTCCAGCTACCACACCAACTTCGACGACTACGCCAAGCACTACCGTATCGGATTCCTCCGCAAGGCAGCGGCCGGGTGGCTGCGTCGCTTCCACAACCGCACCAGCGTGACCATGGTGCCGAGTGCGGATCTGATGCATCGCCTGGAGGCCGATGGACTCCAGGGCTGCGCGTTGTGGTCGCGCGGGGTCGACATCGAGACCTTCGCACCCGAACGCCGTGACCAGGCGCTGCGCGCCACCTGGGGCGTCGGTCCTGACGATTGCGTCTGCCTGCATGTCGGGCGGATCGCGCCGGAGAAGGACATCCCGTTGGCGATCGAGGCCTTCAAGGCCATCCGCGCGAGCCATCCGGGTGCCCGGCTGGTCGTCGCGGGGGATGGTCCGGCCCGGCCGGCGCTGCAGCGCAGTTGCCCTGAGGCGGTGTTCACCGGAACACTGCCGCTCAACCAGCTGGCGGCAGTCTATGCCAGCGCCGATCTGTTCCTCTTCCCCTCGCTATCCGAGACGTTCGGCAACGTGCTGTGCGAGGCGATGGCCAGCGGGGTCGCCTCGGTCGGGTTCGATTACGCCGCGGCGGCCATGTTCGGTCACGATGGTAAGAATATGCGCTCGGTCGACTGCGATGACCGGGTTGGATTCGTCGCTGCTGCAGTCGCCTTGGCGGAGGATGCAGCGATGCGGCAGCGCCTGGGCGTTCAGGCGCGCCAGGACATGCTGGGAAACACCTGGAAGCGGGTTGTCGACCGCTTCGAAGAGTTGCTGCGCCGCTCAGTCGAACGGCATCAGCACGACGATCTGCTTAGGCTCGGCGCCTGAAAAAACGTAGACGCCCGCGCGGGGGCTCGGGCTACTACGTATGTCTGCGCGATGTTGCGGCGCCTGGGCTGGAGGCCCAGGCGCCTCGTGCATCACTGGGCCGGAGCAGGTGCGACCGGCGCGGCGGCCTCGGCGGTAGGAGCAGCCAGTTCGCTGGCGTGCCGGGTCTGATACTTGGCGACCAGCTGGTCTGCATAATTCGGGTTATCCTTCAGCTCGCTGCCAACCAGATCCTGGACCACGATCGTCATCCGGTTCACGCCTTTGCCGATGTACTTCTTGTGGGCATTTTCCGGCACTTCTTTCTTTTCCAGGAAATGTTCGTAGTGCGCGATCTTGCCGAACAGGTAGACGCGCGGCTTCTGCCCTTCCTTGCTGGCATGCGGAACTTCAGCGTAGAACGGCGAACCGTATCCGCCTTCGACGATGGCTCCGTCGATGCCGCTTGGGCGGGCACCGCATGCGCTACTCGCGATGATCGCGCCAGCAATGAGGATAAGGGCGAGGGGGCGGAATGGCATGCATGGGCTCCTGGGCAGCCACTGTGGGCCGGTCCGTGAACCCCACATGATCGGAAAGTGAAGTGTTGATGAAGATGACTAGGGGCGGGCGGCCCGCGGATCGGTCCGTGGGAGGTCCACGGTGAAGGTGGTGCCGTCCGACGAACTTTCCACCACGATCGTACCCTGCATCGCATCGACGATATGCTTGACGATCGCAAGCCCCAGGCCGGTGCCGCCGCTGGCGCGACTGCGGTGGGCGTCGATGCGGTAGAAACGTTCGAAAACCCGATCGCGGTGCTCGGCCGGGATGCCGATGCCGGTGTCGGCGACGGCAAGGTGCAGGCGTTCGCTGTCGGCGGCGAGCCGTATGGTCACTGATCCGCCGGATCGGTTATAGCGGATGGCATTCGAGATCAGGTTCGCCAGCAGTTGATGCAGCAGCTCGCGGTCAGTGACCGCCTCGATCGGTGCAGGTGCGTCGAGCAGGATCTGCACCTGCCTTCCAGCCGCTGCAGACTGGTGCTCCTCGACCAGCTGCCGGCCGAGTTCAGTCAACTCACAGGGGCCGGGGCGGACTTCCCAGGCGCCCTGCTCCAGTCGGCTGATCGTCAATACATCGCGCACCAGCACGGTCAGACGGTCGGCATGGCGGGCGATCTTCTCGACGAAGCCGCGGGCGGTCGCCGGATCCTCTTCCAGGGCACCGTCGATCAGCGTTTCGGCGAAGCCGCTGATCGCCGTCAGCGGCGTCTTCAATTCATGCGACACGGCCGCGACGAAGCCGCGCCGTACGCCTTCGAGCCGCTTGAGCTCGGTGAGGTCATGCAGCACCAGGACCAGCGACTCGTTGCCCAGGCGCGAGACGATGCCGGAGAGGTGCCGGCGGCGGTGTTCGAACTCGGCCGTCTCCGGTCGACCGGAGATGCGTACGCTGGCGACGGCGGCCGAGAACGCGGCGGCGGGCAGGTGCTCGTAGAACGGCGCGGCGATGCCGCCGCCACCACCGGCTGCCAGGTGGCGCCAGGCGGGGTTGGCATAGATCACGCGATCGAGATGGTCAATGCAGGCGACGCCCTCGGCCAGGGACCCCAGGGCCCCATCGAGCATGCGTCGCTGCGTCTCCAGTTCGTCGCGGGTAGCAGCCAGGCGTTCGCCCAGGGCGTTGAGTTCGCTGCCCAGCCGAGCCACGGAATCGAGACCGGAGATGTCGGCGCGCTGGGCGAGGTCGCCGTTGGCATAGGCGGCGGCCACCCGGCGCATCTCACGCACCCGCGCCAGGTCGATGACCTGGCGGATGGCCAAGGCGGAAGCGGCCATGGCGGCGATCACCGCTACGGCAGGCGCATACGCCCTGGCGTTCACGGCTACCACGATGGCCGCGATGCCGATGACGGCGATGATTGCGACCTGGAGGCGGCCGCGTCCGCTGGGACTAGGGGATCTCACTGAAGCGGTAGCCTACGCCGCGCACCGTCTCGACCAAACGTTCGTATTCACCCAGTTTCTTGCGCAGGTTGCGCACATGGACGTCGATGGTCCGATCGGTGACCACGCTGTCGCCGTCGCCGACCCGGTCGAGCATGTCGTAACGGCCATAGGCGACGCCGGGATGGCTGGCGAGGAAGTGCAGCAGCTTGAACTCGGTCAGGGTCAACGGGATGACTTCCTCATTGATCAGCACGCGGTGGCGCACCGGGTCGATGGTGAGCTTGTCGACCTGGATGCGACGGCGCTCGGCGTCGCGCGTCTCGTCGAGATGCCGGGCGAGGCGGACACGGATGCGTGCCATCAGTTCCTTGACCCGGAACGGCTTGGTCACGTAGTCGTCTGCTCCGAGACCGAGTCCGAGGACGACGTCGCTCTCCTCGCTCTTGGCCGTCACCATGATGATGGGCAGCGAACTGAACGCCTCGTCGCCGCGGACGATGCGGCAGACCTCGAGACCGTCGCGGTCCGGCAGCATGAGGTCGAGCAGGACCAGGTCGAAGGGCTGACGACGCAGCTCATGCAGGCCATCGCTGCCGGTGCCGGCGATGGTGACGGTGTGGCCCTCCTTCTGCAGGTTGTAGCGCAGCAGCTCCTGCAGGTCTGGCTCGTCTTCGATCACCAGCACACGGGCCATGGTGTCACTCCTTCTTCAGCTGTTCATGGTGATGACGGATCATCTGCGCCTGGTGCATGAACACCGTCTCCTCGGCGATGGCCATGGCGAGATCGCCGATCTGCTCGAGCGACGAGACGGCGCGCAGCAGATGGGTGTATTCCTTGATCGTGGCGGCATTCTCGGCCATGCGCTCCTGGATGAAGGCGTAGCAGGCCTTGGTCTGGCGGTCGGTCTGCGGCTCGTCGTCGATCACCTTCTGCGTCACCTCGGCGTTGCCGGTGACGAAGGCATCCATCGACTGGCGCAGCATCTGCTGCGCCAGCTTGCCGAGATCGCTCAGCGCCGGCGGGTTGGTGACCGGGGTGTGGCAGGCGATGAAGTAGGCCCGCTTGCTCACCGATTCGGCGTGGTCGCCGATCTGCTCGAGGTCGCTGGCGATCGACATCGCCGAGATGATGAAGCGCAGGTCGCGGACCATCGGGTTCTGCAGCGCGATGATGGTGTGGCAACGCTCCTCGATCACCGTCTCCATCGCGTCGACGCCGTCCTCGAGGGTGCGGGCGCGCTCGCGCAGGTCGGCGGTCGGGCGCTGGACGCCCTCGATGGCCAGACCCAGGGCGCGGTCGACCATGTCGCCCATGGCGACGATCGAACGCTTGAGGTCGGCGAGCTCGAGTTCGAATTGACGCAGCTGGGTCATGGGTGCTGTCCTAGCCGAACCGGCCGGTGATGTAGTCCTCGGTCTGCTTGACCGAGGGATTGGTGAAGATGGTCAGGGTCTTGTCGTATTCGATCAAGCGGCCCAGGTAAAAGAAGGCCGTACGGTCGCTGACCCGCGCCGCCTGTTGCATGTTGTGGGTGACGATGACCACGGTGAACTGCTTCTTCAGTTCCAGGATCAGTTCTTCGACACGACCGGTGGCGATAGGATCGAGGGCCGAGCACGGCTCGTCCATCAGCAGCACCTCGGGCTTGATCGCCACCGCGCGCGCGATGCACAGCCGCTGCTGCTGGCCGCCGGACAGGCCGAGAGCGCTCTGCTGCAGGCGATCCTTTGCCTCGTCCCACAGGGCCGATCCGCGCAGGGCCTCCTCGCAGGCGGCGTCGAGGATGCGGCGGTCGTTGATCCCGCTGGTGCGCAGCCCGTAGACCACGTTCTCGTAGATCGACTTGGGGAACGGATTCGACTTCTGGAAGACCATGCCGATGCGCTTGCGCAGGCTGGTCACCTCGAGGTTGCGGTTGTAGATGGTCTGGCCACCGACGGTGATGTCGCCACGGTGGTGGGCGCCATCGACCAGGTCGTTCATGCGGTTGATGTTGCGCAGCAGCGTCGATTTGCCGCAGCCGGATGGTCCGATGAACGCCGTCACCTGGCGCTCCGGGATGTCCATGTTGATGTCGAACAACGCCTGGTTGGCGCCGTAGAAGAAGTCGAACTTGCTGATCTTGATGTAGGCCGGGTTGCCGTTGTACGGTGGCTGGTCGGTGACCGGCTGGGGCAGAGCGGCCGAGGGCGAGGCGGTGGTTGGCGAGAAGGCGGACATTTTAGAATGCTCCGGTTGCGAACTTCTTGCGCAGGCGCTCGCGCATGAGGATGGCGGTCAGGTTGAGCACCAGGACCAGGCAGATGAGGAAGAAGGTGGTGGCGTAGACCATCGGCTTGGCCGCGTCCGAGTCGGGACTCTGGAAACCGAGGTCGTAGATGTGGAAACCGAGGTGCATGAACTTCTGGTCGAGGTGCATGAACGGCAGCAGGTCGGTGTCGTTCCACGTCCCGTCGATGGGCAGACCAGGCGCCAGCTTGACCACGCCCACCAGCATGAGCGGGGCTACTTCGCCGGCTCCGCGCGCCATCGCCAGGATCAGCCCGGTGAGGATGCCCGGTACTGCTGCAGGCAGGACGATGCGTTGGATGGTCTGCCACTTCGAGGCGCCCAAGGCCAGCGAACCCTCGCGGGCGCCGCGCGGCACAGCTGCGACGCTCTCCTCGGTCGCGACGATGACCACCGGCACGGTCATCAAGGCCAGGGTTGCAGCGGCCCAGATGATGCCGCCGGTGCCGTAGGTCGGCGTGGGCAGGCGGTCTTCGAAGAGCATGTTGTCGAGAGCCCCACCGACGCCGTAGACGAAGAAGCCGAGTCCGAAGACGCCGAAGACGATCGAGGGAACGCCAGCCAGGTTGTTGATGGCGATGCGCACGGCGCGGACGAATGGACCCTGGCGCGCGTACTCGCGCAGGTAGATGGCGGCGAGGACGCCGAAGGGCGTCACCGCCACGCTCATCAGCATGGTCATGACGAAGGTGCCGACGATGGCCGGGAAGATGCCGCCTTCGGTATTGGCCTCGCGCGGATTCTCGAACAGGAACGCCCCCACGTTCGCCACCGTCTTGCTCAGCCGGCTGCCGAGGTCCAGTTCGTTGGGGAAGTAGTACGATGCGATCTGGCCGAGGACGATGCGGCGTTCCTTGCCGTTGCACAGGCGGATGACCAGCCGGTTGGCCGACTGCTGATCGCGCAGAGTGGTGGCCTTGGCCGAGAGTGCATCGAAGATCGTCTTGAGCCGGGCGATCTCCGCTTCGGCCTTGGCGACCAGGGCGGTGTCGCCGGTGCGCTTCCCGCGCCGGACCTGGATGTCCTGGCGGTAGATGTCACGGCTGTTCTCGCCGATCAGGCCCTTCTCAAGGTGCGAGATCTCGTCACGGCGGGCGCTGACTTCAGCGACCAGCGCCGCCAGGCGCTCGCGGAAGGCCGGGTCCTCGACCGGCAGGGTCGTGCCGTCGGCCAGCATCAGCTTCACCGGCAGACCGATGGCGTCGCCATATTCCATGCGTTCGATGTCGATGATGCCGGCCGGGGTCTCCTGCGACTTCACCGCAGCGAAGTCGACGAAGCGGAAGCTGGCGTTGAAGGCGTCGCGGTTGCCGGTGAAGATCTGCATCTCTTCGCCTACGCCGACACGCTTGTCCTGAACCCGGGCGAGTTCGCCCCACAGCACCTCCTGCTTGCCATCGACTTCGATGGTCCAGGCATGGACGCGCTTGGGCCAGAACACCGATGCGCCGTTGACGATGATCGTATACAGCAGGAAGACGACCATGGCGAGGCCGACGGCCAAGCCCATCGAGGTCAGCCAGACCATCGGCTCGCCGGCCGGTCGGCCATTGCTCTTGAGCAGGGGCATGGGATTCGCCATAGCGTTAGACCGTCTTGTACTTCTCGCGGAGGTGCTGGCGCAGCACCTCCGCGGCGGTGTTGACGAGGAAGGTCATCAGGAACAGGAGCATCGCGCCGAGGAACAGCGCCCGGTAGAGCGTGCCGCCGTGCGGCGCCTCGGGCAGTTCTACCGCGATGTTGGCCGAGAGGGTGCGCATGCCGTTGAAGATGTTGAGGTCCATCACCGGCGTGTTGCCGGTGGCCATGACCACGATCATGGTCTCGCCCACGGCACGGCCGAGACCGATCATGATCGCCGAGAGGATGCCGGCAGATGCTGTCGGCACGACCACGCGCATGGCGGTCTGCCAGCGGCTGGCGCCGAGGGCAAGCGAGCCCGAGCGCAGCGCCTGCGGCACGTTGGTCAGGGCGTCTTCGACGATGGTGAAGAGGATGGGGATGACGGCGAAGCCCATCATGAAGCCGACCACCAGCGAGTTGCGCTGCTCGAAGGCGGCGCCGGTCGCCTGCGGCCACCAGCTGCGGAAGTCGCCGCGGAACAGCAGTTGCTCGATCGGGCCGCCCAGGTTCCAGCACACCACCAGTGTCACCAGCATGACCGGCGCGAAGGCGATGAACTCGTAGCCGGGACGGATGCGGCTGCGGATGTGGTCGGGCAGGCTGCTCCACATCCAGCCGAAGAGCAGGGCGGCGGCGGGCAGGCCGATGATGCAGACGAGCACGGCCGGCACGCGCTCCTCGATCAGCGGGGCCAGCCACAGGGCGGCGAGGAAGCCGAGCACGACGGACGGCAGCGAGGCCATCACTTCGATGGTCGGCTTGACCCAGATCTTGAAGCGTGGGTGCATGAACTCGCTGGTGTAGACTGCGCCGAGCAGGGCGATGGGCACGGCGAAGAGCATCGCATAGAGCGTGCCCTTGAGCGTGCCGACGATCAGCGGGATGAGCGAGAGCTTCGGCTCGAAGTCGTCGGTGGCGCCGCTGCTCTGCCAGCTGTATTCGGGCGAGTCTCCGCCTTCGTACCAGACCTTGCCGAAGAAGGCCTGGATGCCGGCCTCGGGGTGCGGATCGGAGAGGGAGAAGTCGTGCATCGTGCCGCGCTCGTCGAGCAGGAAGATGCGGTCGTATTTGCCGGAGATCGCCGCGTCGCGCACCGGGTAGGGTACGGTGCCTTCCCAGCGCACCGTCGCCGAGGTGGCGAAGCGCAGCGACACCTCCTGCCCGTCGGCGAGGAGGAAGGACTTGTTGCGCACGCTGTTGACGTAGGCGGTGGCGCCGGCCTGCAGCTTGGGCAGATCCTTGGTCTTGCCGTACTGGCGCTTCTGCAAAACCGGGTCGATGAACAGCGAGAAGATGCGGTTCTCGCCGCTGGGCGCGGTGAGCACCAGCGACACGTCACCGAAGAGGAAGTCGATCGAGGCGATGCGCCGGTCGGCGAGGTCGGCGAACGGCTGGAAGGGGGGTTGGAATACCGTCACATCGTCGCTGCTGGCCGCGAGCGCGGTGACGCGGCCCTCGGCGTCCGCCGTAACGATCGATTCAGCCCGGTCGTCGACCAGGATACGCGTCGGTGTGGCCGGCAGCAGGCCGGTGATGTCCTTCTCCCACAGCTTCTCCACCGCGCCCTTGCCCATCATGGTGCGGGCGACGTTGAAGGCGGTGGCATGGACCTTGCCGTCCTGGATCACGGCCAGCAGCTTGGCTTCGCTTGCCTCGCCGAAGCCCAGGCCGGTGATCGCTTTGCCGGACTGGCCGATGGCGAGCTCGGCGAGGATTTCTGGCGCGGCGACGACAGCATTGGTGCTGGCGTTGGCGATCGGGGCGTTCTTGTAGTTGAGGCTCGCCTGCAGCACGCGTCCTGTGCTGGTGCCGACCGAGAGGAACTGCTCCTTCTGATTGTAGTCGGTGGCGCTGATCCGCTCGCCATCGTTCAGCGGCAGCTTGAAGGCGCTAGGTGCGCCGGTCGCGGGCAGGAAGTGGAGGGTGCCGTCCTCGGTCAGGACGAAGGGGAGTTCACCCCATTCGTCGACACCGATGACCGCGGCCGGCGCCTGCGGTCCCTGGCGCTCTCCCGTCGGCTCAACCGAGGCCTGGCGGAACAACGGCAGGATCTCGATCAGGATGAAGACGAAGATGCCGAATACGGCGGCGATGATCGCCAGACCTCCGACCTTGATGAACGAGGTCATGAAGCGGTCGACCATCAGGGTCGAGCGCGCGGTCTGGAAGCGGTCGGGATCGGGCATGCGGCCGCCTGGCTGCGGGGTGGTTGGGGAGCACATCGCTCCGGGGCAGGCTGACCTGCCCCGGAGCAGTCGTGGAGTCGGCTGCCGACTACTTGGCGCCGGCGGTAAAGGTCATCTCGGCCTTGAGCGGGTAGTAGCCATCCTTGACGACGACCTCCTGGCCCTGCTTCGACTCGACGAAGCGGACGAACTCGTGCACCAGGGTCGGCAGCGGCTCATTCGGCTTCTTGTTGACATACACGAACAGGAAGCGGCCGAGCGGATACTTGTTCGACAGGCAGTTCTCGTAGCTCGGCTCCATCATCTCACCGCCATCCTTGGCTGAGAGCGGGAGCGGACGGACGCCGGAGGTGACATAGCCGATGCCGGAGTAGCCGACACCGGCGAGGTCGCTGGCGACGCCCTGGACGACGGCCGACGACCCCGGCTGTTCCTTGACGGTGGGCTTGTAGTCGCCCTTCTTCAGCGCGACTTCCTTGAAGAAACCGTAGGTGCCCGAGGCCGAGTTGCGGCCGTAGAGCGACAGTGCCTTGCCCTGCCACTCCGGAGCGACGATGCCCCAGTCGGTGATGTCGCTGGCGAAGCCGGCTTTGCGCGTCTTGGAGAAGATCGCGTCAACCTGCGCCATGCTCAGGCCCTTGACCGGGTTGTCCTTGTGCACGAACACGGCCAGGGCGTCGATCGCCACCTTGATGCCGGTCGGCTTGTAACCGTACTTCTTCTCGAAGGCGTCGATCTCCTTCGAGCTCATCTCACGGCTCATCGGGCCGAGCTGGGCGGTGCCTTCGATCATCGCTGGCGGGGCGGTGGACGAGCCCTTGCCTTCGATCTGGATGTTGACGTTGGGGTAGATCTCCTGGAACCCTTCGGCCCACAGGGTCATGAGGTTGTTGAGGGTGTCCGAGCCGATCGAATTCAGGTTGCCGCTGACGCCGGCGACCTTGGTGTATTCGGGCAGCTTGGGGTCGAGTTCGACCGCGGCCGAGAGGTTGACGGTGCAGGCGATGGCGAGGATGCCGGCGCAGGCGAAGGGGGTCCGGGACATGTGGTCTCCGTGGATGGGTGAGGCGGCAAGGTCGCCCCGCAGGTTCAGAAGATGTGAATGCCCGGCTTGTCCATCTTCATATGAAGGAATGATGAATGGCCGCCGGCCGCCGGTTGCCGTCTGCCGCTTCGGCCCGATCATCCCGCCACATGCAGCGGTCCATCCTGGCCTTATGTCTTGCCAGCCTGGTCGGGGCGGTTGACCTCGATGACCGCCTGCGGGCCGCGATGGCGCAGGTTCCGCGCGGGGGCGAGGCTGCCGTGGCGGTGTGGAACTGCCGGACCTCGGCCTGGGTGGTGATCGCCGGCGACCCAGGACCGCTGCGGCTGGCCTCCACCACCAAGCTCCTCGTTGCAGCCGCGGCCCTGACTGAGCTGACCCCCGATTTCCGCTTCATCACTCGGCTGCACGCTCTTGGCCCGCAGCAGGGGGCCACCATCCCCGGGCTGGGGTTGATCGGCGGTGGCGATCCGACCCTCGACGAGCACTTCTGGAACGGCGAGCCGGAACGCTGCCTGCGGCAATGGGCCGAGCGGATCCGCGTCGCCGGCATCACCCGCATCGATGGCGACCTGGTGATCGACAACCGCCTGTTCCGCGGCCCGATCCGCCCGGCGAGCTACCCCAGCGATGGCGGCAACCTGACCAAATGGTTCAGTGCCCCGGCCAGCGCCTTCGCCTACAACGACAACTGCATCGATGTGCGCGCCGTGCCGACCGCCCCGGGCGAGTCGTGCCGGATCGAGACGCGCCCGCGCAGCCCGCGCATCCAGATCGAGAACCGTACGCGCACCGCGGCCGGCTCGGGCGACGCCAGGTTCATGGTCGATCGCGCCGCCGAGGCCAACGTGGTGACCGTGGGCGGCAGCTTCGCCCGTGCCACGGCGTGGTTCCCGGTCGCGATCCACGAGGATCCGGATCTGCTCGCCGGCGACGCCTTCGCCGCCGCCCTGCGCGACGCCGGGATCCAGCTGACCGGGAAGGTGCGCATCGGGCCGGTCGATCCGCGTCTGGGGGCGAAGCTGGTCGACCAGCGTTCCGAACTGGTCCCGGCGCTGACGCTGATGAACCAGCGCAGCCAGAACTTCTACGGCGAGCAGATCCTGCGCATCCTCGGCTTCCGTCGCCTCGGCGAGGGTTCGGTCGCTGCTGGTTCCCGCGCTGTGCGCGAGGCCTGTGCGCCGCTCATGGGCGAGGACGTCGCCACCCTGACCGTTCTCGACGGTTCAGGTCTGAGCTACGGCAACGTGGCCAGCGCTCGGGCCCTGTGCCGGCTGCTCGCGTCAATGGACGCGCACCGCTTCGGACCGCTGTTCGCGGCCAGCCTCAAGGATAAGCCCCACGCCGGCGTCACCGGTCAGGTCAAGACGGGCACGCTAGCGACCGCCAGCTGCCTCGCCGGCTACGTCGACGGACGCGGTGGACGCCTGGCCTTTGCCATTCTACTCGGCCAGGGGACTGCTTCGAACTGGGGATGGGGCTCGGCGCTTCGGGAAAAGCTGTTTGAGATGATTGCAGAGGCCGTGCGGTAGGGGAGGCGGCGTAGTATTCCGTTTTCGGGGCACGTCTGCATCTAGGGGTCTCGCCCCCCTAGGACCCCCGACGCGGGGCGTCCCCCGCGACCCCCTGCGGGACTGCTGGCCGCGTCCCGGAGCCCCCCGCTTGCGCTTCACGCGCTCGCGTATTGCGCGGACGATGTCGGCGGGGACGTGCTCGGCTTACGCCTGCGCCGTCATAGCGGTACACACGCTCCGAACGGTTGAAACGAAGCACCCCAGGCCATTGGCCTGGGGTGCAGAGGTCAGGCTGATCCTGGGATCAGAACCTGACGTCGGGCTTGCGGAGGTTGACGCCGCAGGCGCCAAGGGCCGTCGAAAGCTCTTGCACCACGCTCTGGCCCGACCCCTTGGCCTTGTACAGGTCGAGGTCGGTGTACTGCACCAGGTCGCCGATGCGGGTGATGCCGAGGTCGGTGACGACCTGGACGGCGCGCGGGGTCAGCTCGAGCTTGTCGACGCTCTCGCCGAGCATCTTCTGGTCGGCCTTGGTCGGGCCGTGCTCGGACTCGTCGCGGAACATGCCCAGGCGCAGGTTGCGCGCGGCCAGCATCTCGCGCACTTCCTTCAGCGAGGTCTCGCCGAAGTTCTTGTACGAGAGCATCTCGCTCTCGGAGATGCGCAGCAGGTCGCCGAGGGTGAAGATGTTCATCTTCGCCAGGCAGTTGCGCGAACGCACCGACAGTTCGAAGTCGTTGACGCTGGTGCGCATGATCTTCTCCATGCGCTCGCGCTCACGCTCCTCCTTCTCGTCGTAGTGCATCGAGCGGCTGCTCTTGGCGTCGCGCAGCAGGGTCAGGGCCCGGCGGTGGCGCGGGTTGTAGGCCAGCACCTGGCGGAAGCAGTCGATCGCCGCGTTCGGCTCGCCGCGCTCCTCGTAGAGGATGCCCAGGTTGAGCGCGCCGGGCAGGTAGGCCGGCCAGGCGTCGGCGCAGACCAGGTAGTGCTCGGCGGCGAGTTCGTCGTCGCCGATGCGGTCGAGCAGGACGCCGAGCTTGAAGGCGGCTTCGATGTGCTCGCCGTCGGCTTCGAGGGCGGCTTCAAGGGCCTTGATCGCCGGTTCGACGTTGCCCTTGGCTTCGGCGATGGCGCCGGCGAGGTACTCGCGGTCGGCGCCGTTGGGCACGCCGGCGAGGGCCTTCTCGGCGTCCTCGGGGCTGCCGGCGGCGAGATGGGCGCGGACCAGTTCGGCCTTGGCCTCGGGGATGCTCTTGCCGGCAGCGGTCAGATGGGTCTTGGCTTCGGCGTGCTCGGCCAGTTCGACTTCCATCAGGCCGAGGACCAGGGCGCTGTAGGCGTCCTTGGGGTCGAGCAGGTCTTCGGCGTCGGCGAAGCGGCCGAGCGCGAAGTTGGCGATCGCCAGGCGCGACTTGTCCTTACCGAAGCCGTGGCCATCGGCGACGGCGGCGGCGAGGCGGGCGCGTTCCTCGACATCCTGCCCGACGGCGATGCGCAGTCGGCGGATCTGGGCCGGGGTCGGTTTCTCGGCGGCGGCGAGGACCTGGGCGCAGGGGGGCAGCGCGGCGGTTGGCATATGAGCTTCCTCAGAAGGGCCGGGGAGAATAGAGGGGGCTGCCCCTGGGTCAATTGCATTGCCCGGGTCGTTGCGGCTAGCCTTGCAGTCTCGAAAGGCATGCCGCTGGCTGCTGGCTGCTGGCCGCTGGCCGCTGGCTGCTGGCTGCTGGCTGCTGGCCGCTGGGTGGCCTGCTCCTGCGCGTGGTATGGGGTTCCGAGACCATCGCCTTGATGCCGAGCACGTGCGGTAAGGTAGGTGTAGCAAGGAGCCGAACTGCAGCTTCATCCTACGCTTGCGGACCAGCGCCCAGCGCCCAGCGCCCAGCGCCCAGCGCCCAGCGCCCAGCGCCCAGCGCCCAGCGCCCAGCGACCAGGGCCCAGCGCCCAACGGTCAGCTTATATCTCCCGCGACAGCGATCCGCAGGCGGCCTGCCAGGCGTTGTGCGCGCAGCGGCTGGCGGCCGCCTGGCCGACGCGCTGGGACGCGTCGCCAGCTTCCGCAGCAGTATCGTGGTGATGACAGCGAACCTCGGCGCCGACGCCTCGCCGCCGGTCGGTTTCGGTGCCGCGTCGGTGCCCGACCCGCGCCTGGCGCTGTCGGCCTGGCGTCCCGAGTTCGTCAACCGCATCGACCGCATCATCGCCTTCCAGCCGCTCGACCCCGAGGCCATGCGCGGCATCGTCCGCCGCGAACTCGCGCTGCTCGCCGCCCAGCCAGGGCTGCTCGAGCGCAGACTCCGTCTGGAATGGGACGAGGCCGTGGTCCCGGGCAGCCGTTTGGTTTATCGCATCTGATGTAGTTGCATTGGTTTAAGGGCCATAGGGTCACAAGCCCTGGGCTCAGACGTTGATTGAGGACACAAACGGTGCACCATGGGGGCACCTAACATGCATTACGTACTCCTGCTGCTCGCCTGTCTGACCCTCGCCGCCCAGGACGACGGACGGTACGTCCGGCCCGAGGACTCACCGGCTCTGGCCAAGCCGGGTTTCATCACCCAGCCGCCGCCCCGGGCCTATCCCGGCGCGCTCTATGAGACGCGGGCCGCGGTGACTGGCGGCACCTGGCCGTACCGCTTCGCCCTGCGGGCGTCGCCAGCGGGCATGACCATCGATCCGCGTAGCGGCGCCATCGCCTGGAAGGCACCGGCGGCTGAGGGTCCTGTCGAGGTGACGGTGACGGCGACGGATCTGGCCGAGCGGTCGGCCGAGCTGTCCTTCACCATCACCGTGGGCACTTCAGGCTTCCACTTCGTCGCTCCGGACGGCGACGACGCCCATGCAGGCACCTTCGCCAAGCCGTGGAAGACGCTGACGCGCGCGGCGCAGCCGGTCGAGGATCCGGCGAACAGCACGCTCTACCTGCGCGGCGGCACCTACACGATCGATGCTCCGGCCAAAGAGGGGAAGAAGAACGACGGCGTCCTCGGCATCCAGCGTACCTCGCCGCGCCGCTGGCGGGCCTGGCCCGGCGAGAAGCCGGTGATCGATCTCGGTTGGACCGAGGAGAAGTGGAAGGCGGCGCTGGCGGCGGAGCAGGCCGAGGTCGACGCCAAGAGGAAGGATGTCGTCACCACCCAAGGCTACGGCCATCGCATCTCCATCGACCATCAGATCGACGATCTGCTGTTCGACGGCCTGGAAGTGAAGAACGCGGCCTACTACATGTTCGTGATGTGGGAGGGCAATCGCGAGCGCCTGACCTGGTGGCGCTGCAACATGCACCATCTCTATGGCGATTACGCTGAGAACTCCTCGTTCATCTTCGGCTTCGCCGCCGATCGGAAGTACGAGAAGACCGAGACGGGGGAAAGCTTCCCCTTCGGCAAGCGGCCGGGGGTCAAGCCGTATCGCCATATGGTCGTGCAGGACTGCGCCATCACCGACCGGCCCTACCACAACGTCCGCGAAGGGGCCTGGCACGGCGGCGGGCTGGTGTGGTACACCACGCAGGGCTGCCTGGTCGAGGATACCCGCTTCGAGCGCATATCCCGCGGCATGGCCATCCTCGACAAGGACAACGGCTGGGACAACACCTACCGCAACAACGTCATCCGCGGCGGCGTCATGATCGCCGCCCAGGGCTGCAACGATGGGCTGGACATCCACCACAACTGGATCGATGGCGATCTGCACCTGGGCGCCCAGCCGGGCTGGCTGCGCAACCTCTGGCTGCACCACAACGCCATCCGCGGCGGCGTGTCGCTGATGGGCGGGGCGACGGGCGGCCCCGGCAAGCTGGATGCAGCCGGCCGCAAGCTGGCCGGGCCAGCCGATCCTGACAGCCTCGCCGCGATCCGCGACAACCCGCGCGAGCAGCGTCTGATCTTCGCCTGGGCCAACGTCATAGATGTGCCTGAGCAGAAGCCCGGCGGCGAGAAGCCGCACCTCAATCGCGTCTCGCCCGACGCCGGCTTCGCCAATTCCCACCGCCATGTCTGGTGGGATGGCAACCTGGTCGATGAGGCTGCCGAGCTGGTCGTCGGCTGGTCGGCCAAGCGGGTGAAGTGGAGCGAGCTGAAAGTCTGCTTCGACATGAGCGGAGCCAGCGGCGCGGTGGTCCTCGACGACGAGGGCCGTCTGCCGGCGAAGTCGCCATGGCGCACCAACTACGGCCGCGACGCCGGCCAGAACAGGCCCTGACATGCTGCGCTGCATCATCCTCTGCGTGCTGCTGGTAGCGGCGCAGGCCGCCGAGAAGAGCGAGAAGAGCGGCCTCATTGCCAAGCCCGAGAACTGGAGCGGCGAGGTTGCCATCACCGGCGAGGTCGAGCTGCGCGCCGAGGTGACGGTCGAAGCCGGCACCGTCATCACCTTCCAGAGCAAGTTCGGCATCGCCGTCAAAGGCGGCGGCCACTTCCGCGGCCAGGGCAGCGCGGAGAAGCCGATCCGCATGACCGGCCCGGGTGGGATGGGCGCCAACGGCGGCCGCATCAGCCTGGCCTTCTGCCGCCTGTCCCAGGTCGGCGTCGGTTCGTGGTATCTGCAGGGCGAAGGGCCAAATCTGAGGCTGGAGGATTGCGTCATCGTCGATGCGCAGCTGGCCTGCTACAACAACCCGGTCGAGGTGCGCCGCACCTTCGTCGACGCCGGGCGCAACAAGTACGCGGTGGTCGAGATCCCGCCCGGCTCGCAGGTGAGCGATTGCGTGTTCAGCGGCGGCGCCTGGGTGAGCAAGGCCCTGGGCGGGACGATCAGCGGCTGCGTCTTCATTTCCCAGGCGGTCCCCGAGGGCGCCAGCCAGAACGACTTCACCCATGAGCACATCTGCGGCGTCCATCCCAAGGCGCGCATCGAGCGCAACATCCTGGTCGGCCGCAGCTACGCCGCCGTGATGTCGATCGGCCGGCACAACGGCGAGGGCGCGCTGATCCGCAACAACACCATCGACATGCGCAACGGCAAGGGCAGCGGGCACATGTTCCACCTCACCGAGCCCAAGGCGAAGGGCCTGGTCCTGCGCAACAACCTGTTCATGCGCTGCGTCGGCATCCACGACGAGGAGAAGACCCCGGACGCCATCGCCAGCACCGACTACAACCTCTTCGCCGATGCGCCGGTGCGACACAAGGGCGTGGTGATGAGCGCCAGGAAGCCCGGCGAGGCGGGCTGCGAGCAGCATTCGCTCGAGGCCGCCGCGATCGGCGCGGTCTGCGTCGATCCGGAATTCGGCTACCCCTTCCCGTACAGCATGGAGCAGATGCTGGATGGCAGCATCACCGTGACCGCGGTCCTGCAGCGCTATCGTTCGGCCTACGCGCCCAAGCCCGGTTCGCCGCTGATCGACGCCGGCTCGCCGGAGGACGCCAAGGACGCGGCCGATGGCCGTTGCGACATCGGTGCGGTGGAACTCGTCCGATGAAACCTGGGAACGGAACCATGCATCGCTTCACACTCGCCTGTCTGCTGCTCACCGCCTGCCTCGGCGCCGCCGAGGGCGATGCCCGCTACGTCCGGCCCGAGGACGCGCCGGCCTTCGCCCAGCCGGCCTTCATCACCTCGCCGCCGCTGCGCGCCTATCCCGGCGCGCGCTACGAGGCGCGTGCGGCGGTGACCGGCGGCACCTGGCCGTACCGCTTCGCCCTGCGCGGGGCGCCGGCCGGCATGGCCATCGACCCGCGCAGCGGTGCGATCACCTGGACGGCGCCGCAGGCCGAGGCCAGCGTGCCCGTGACCGTGACGGTGGCCGACCTGGCCGGACGGCAGGCCGAGCAGACCTTCAGCATCGCGGTGGGAACCGCGGGTTTCGTCTTCGTCGGCCCCGAGGGCGACGACGCCAATCCCGGCACCTTCGCCAAGCCGTGGAAGACGGTGATGCGCGCGACGCAGCCGGTGGAAGATCCGGCCGGCACCACGCTGTACCTGCGTGGCGGCACCTATGCGGTCGAGGTGCCCGCCGCGGCGGGCAAGAAGAACGCCAACGTCCTGACCATCGGCAAGACCTCGCCACGGCGCTGGGCGGCCTGGCCGGGCGAGCAGCCGGTGATCGACCTCGGCTGGAGCGAGGAGAAGTGGTCGGCGGCCCTGGCCGCCGAGCGCGCGGTGAAGAAGGAGGGGGCCTCGACCACCGGCTACGGCCACCGCGTCTACATCGACCACCAGGTCGACGGCCTGGTCTTCGACGGCCTGGAGTTCCGCAACGCCTGCTTCTACATGTTCGTCATGTGGGACGGCAAGCGCAGCGGCCTGACCTGGCGGCGCTGCAAGCTGCACCACCTGTGGGGCGACTGGCGCGAGAACTCCTCGTTCATCTTCGGCTTCGCCGCCGAGCGGAAGTACGAGAAGGCCGCACCCGGCGAGACCTTCCCCTTCGGCAAGCGGCCCGAGTCGCTGCCCTACCGCCACATCGTGCTGCAGGAGTGCACCATCTCCGACGTGCTCGGCGAGGCCGGCGCCGGCTTCCACTGGTACACCACCCAGGGCATGCTGGTCGAGGACAGCCGCTTCGAACGCACCCGCGGCCACGCCTTCATGGACAAGGACAACGGCTGGGACAACACGGTGCGCAACAACGTCTTCAAGGGCAACGTCATGTACGCCGCCCAGGGCTGCAACGATGGCATCGACTTCCACCACAACTTCGTCGACGGCGACCTGCAGATCGGCAGCCAGCCGGGCTGGGTGCGCAACATCTGGATCCACCACAACGCCCTGCGTGGCTCGGTGACGCTGATGGGCGGGGCGGCCGCCGCGCCCGAGCCGTTGGAGGCTGGCGACCGCAAGCTGGCCGGGCCCAACGACCCCGATGCGCAGGCGATCGTCCGCGATTTCCCCAAGGACCGCCGCCTGATCCACGTCTGGGCCAACGCCATCGCCGTGCCGGCGCAGACCGGCAAGGAGGTGCCGTTCCTCGCCCGCCTGCCGCACGACAGCGGCTTCGCCAAGGCCTTCCGCTACGTCGCCTGGAACGGCAACCTGGTCGATGAGCGCGCCGAGTTCATCCCCGGCTGGGGCGGCAAGCGCACGCCGTGGAGCGCACTCAAGGGCTGCTTCGACATCGACGGAGCGAGCGGCGCCGTCGTCCTCGACGATGAGGGACGCCTGCCCGCCGCTTCGCCGTGGCGTGCGCGTTTCGGTCGCGATGCTGGCCTCGAACCGCCGAAACCCTGAGGATCGTCATGGACCTGCGCCCGGCAGTGCCGCTGCTCGCCGCCCTCGCCCTTGCTGCCGGCGAGGATCCCGCGCCGCGTTACCGCGTCGTGCAGGAGGGGCCGCAGCTGCGCATCAACGAGCTGCGTTTCGCCTGCGAGGATCTGCGCTCGCCGCGCTTCGCCGAGCTGCGCAGCCGCTTCAAGCTCGATGATGTGGTGCGCGGCGTCGATGGCGAATTCGCCCGCATCCTGGCGTTGCGCCAATGGATCCATGCCCGCATCCGCATCGAGGACGACAATCCCACCGCGATAGCGCACCAGGACGCCTGGGACATCCTGGTGGCGGCCGAGGCCGGCGGCGGCTTCCACTGCGCGCATTTCCGCCTGGTGCAGCAGGCCGTGCTCTCGGCCTACGGCCATGTCACGCGCAGTCTCGGCGTCGGCGACGGGCGCCAGGAGCGCGGCCGCCACCACGGCGTCAACGAGGTGTGGGTGGGCGAGCTGGGCAAGTGGGTGTTGAGCGACGCCAAGTACGATCTGCACTACGAGAAGGACGGCGTGCCGCTGTCGGCCATCGAGATGCGCGCCGAGATCCTCGCCGACGGCGGGGCCAAGGTCGAGCGCGCCTACGGACCACGGCGCGAGCGCCGGCCCGGCCCGCATGCCGAGGTCCTGGAGACCTACCGCTGGCTGTCGTGGGAGTTCAACGGCGACGCCTTCAGCGCCTTCCCCGCCCATGTCTCCTCGGCTCTGGCGCTGTACGAGGACGACTACGCCAAGGCCAACATCTGGTACCGCGACGGCAAACCGCATTGGGCCTACGACGCCCGCTTCTTCGTCACCGTCCCGCACCGCGGCTGGTTCGAGTGGACGCCGAATGTGGTGTCCTGCGGCGTACGTTGTGCTGGCGATCGCGTGCACATCCGCCTCGGAAGCTGCGCGCCCAACTTCCGCAGCTACGCCATGCGCAGCGAGCCCGACTGGCAGCCGTGCGCTGAGACCATCGAACTGCCCATTCCCGCGACCGGTCTGCGTCTGGAGTTCCGCGTCGAGAACCTCGCTGGTGTCGCCGGACCGGCGCATCGCGTCGCCATCATGCCGCTGCCCTGAGGGCCATGTCGGCGGCCTCCGACAACGCACCTCCGTTGCAAGTTGTTGCCGCGACTGAGTCATCGTGCAGCTCGCCGGACACGGCCTCGGTCCGGTGCTGAACGGGTACGATGCTCCCATGAGCCGAGCCGTAACCGTCCAAGCCCTGCGCGTCGCCGTCATCGGCGGCGGCATCAACGGTGTGATGAGCGCCTGGGCGCTGGCCAAGGCTGGCCACAGCGTCGAGCTCTACGAACGCGGCACGCTGATGGGGGCGACCAGCTCGGCCTCGACCAAGCTGCTGCACGGCGGCCTGCGCTATCTCGAGAACATGGAGTTCCGCCTGGTCCAGGAAGGCCTGCGCGAGCGCGCCTGGTGGATCGGCCAGGCGCCGCATCTGGCGCATCCGCTGGAGATCATCCTGCCGGTGTACGACTGGTCGCGCCGACCGCCGTGGATGGTACGCATCGGCCTGGGCATGTACCACTGGCTGTCTGGCGACCGTTCGCTGGGCAAGCACCGCTGGCACGATCGCGACGCCTTGCTGCGCCTGCAGCCCGATCTGGCGCCCGAAGGTCTGCGCGGCGGCTTCACCTTCTGGGACGGGCAGATGGACGACCGTGCGCTCGGCCTGTGGGCTGCCGAGCGCGCGCGCGAAGCCGGAGTGCGCATGCACGAGAACGCGCCGGTCGAGCGCATCGATGCCGACGGCGGCCTGTGGCTGTCCGGCAGCCGCACCGCCTTCGACCGCGTGGTCAACGTCGCCGGGCCGTGGGCCTGCGAGCTGCTGCGCGTCAGCGGCATCGCCTGCGCCCACACCCTCGACCTGGTGCGCGGCAGCCACCTCATCCTCGACCGCCCCTGCCCGGCCGGCGTGCTGGCCGAGGTCCAGGGCGAGCGCCGCATCGCCTTCGTCCTGCCGTGGCAGGGCCGCACCCTGGTCGGCACCACCGAGGAGCGGCAGGCGCTGGATCACGAGCCGCGCTGCAGCGACGCCGAGCGCGAGTACATGCTCGCCTTCCACAACCGCATCATGCGCACGCCGGCGGGCGTCAGCGACGTCGTCTCGACCTTCGCCGGCCTGCGTCCGCTGCTGCGCTCGGCTGCCGACCCCAGCCGCGCCACCCGCGAGTACGTCATCGAAGCGCAGGGCCGCGTCACCACCGTGCTGGGCGGCAAGTGGACCACCGCGCGCGCTTTGGGCGAACAGGTCGCGGCGCGCGTGCTGAAGGGCCGGTGAGGTGCTGATCATAGGCCTTGCACAGAAGGAGGCTCGAGGAGGACCCAACCCAGCTCTTCGCCTTCTGCGTCCTCTGTGCTCACGGATGAGTCATTAGTCCATTGCCTGCAATTGCTAAGGGCCTGACGACTTGAATATGAGGTAGCCGTCGCGTATAAGGTGCACCATAGGTGCTCCAGTGACAGACCTGATCATTTCCTTCGACAGCGAGGACTACCTCACGCCGCAGGCGGCGGAGGCGGAACTGTGGTGGGCCCAGGCTTTGAGCCGGCGCGGGCTGCGCGGCTCGTTCCAGCTGGTCGGCGAACTGGTGCGCGCGTTGCGGCGTTGGGATCGCCAGGACGTGATCGACGCCATCGCCTGGCATGAGATCGGCTTCCACACCGACCGCCACTCGCAGCCGCCGACCCATCCCGAAGCAGTGCAGGATCTCAGCCTGCGCGACGGCATCGCGCATGTGCTGCGCCGCGAGGCGCCCGGCCTGGCGAGCATCGCCGAGGCCTTCGGGCGTTGGCCGGTGAGCTACTGCTCGCCCGGCGACTCGTGGACGCCGGCGACCCTGCTGGCGATGGCGCGCATGGGCCTGCAGGTGTTCTGCAACGACAAGCTGGCGGGTTTCCCGCGCACGCCGCACTGGTACTGCGGCCTGCTGGTGTCGAACTACGATCTCGATTTCCAGGATTTCTACGAGGACAGCCGCTTCATGCCCGGCGCGTTCGAGCAGCGCATCGACGAGCTGGTCGCGGCCACGCCGGCCGACGGCGTCATCGTGCTCTACACCCATCCCACCCGGCTGGTGACGGCGGATTTCTGGGACCAGGCCTTCGCCAAAGGCCGTCGCCGCGCCATCGCCGACTGCCCGCCAGCGCCGCTGCGTCCGGCCGACGAGGTCGAGCGCTACCAGCGGCGCTGCTCCGGCTGGCTCGACTGGCTGAAGGCCCGCCGCGATCTGCGCAACATCGATTTCGCCGCCCTGCATCGCGAGCGTTCCGGCCAGCGGCGCGATCTCGCCGCGCTGCTGGCTGAACACGGTCTGCCGCCCGGAGCCGAAGGCGATCTGCCGCTGCGCCTGAGCGCATCCGACGACTTCATGCCCTCGTCGGCGTTCGACGCCATGCGCTACGACTGGCTGCCCTATCCGCCCGGCTTCACCGGCGCGCCGCTGATCGAGCAGGCTCGACGCCTGGCCTGGACCGCTGCAGCGGCGCAGCGGGCGGCATGAGCTCGACCGAGACCGAGCCCATGACGCCCAACCTCATCCCGACGCCGCGTTCACTGAACCTCACCGGCGGGGAGCTGGTGCTTCCTGCGCGCCTGGCCATCCGCATTGCCGCTGACGACGACGAGGATGCCTTCGCTGCCACCTGTCTGATCGAGGCTCTGCACGAGCTCGGCATCACGGCGATGATCGGCGGCGCAGCGCCGCTGGTCAGCATCGCCCGGGGCGACGGTCCGGTCGAGGGCTACCGCCTGGACATCGCGGCCGACGGCATCCGCATCGTGGGCAACGACGCGGCCGGCGTCTACTACGCGGTGCAGACGCTGATCCAGTGCCTCGACGGGCGGCGCCTGCCCTGCCTGCGCATCGACGACGCGCCGGCCCTGGCCCATCGCGCCATCCACTACGACACCAAGCACCACCAGGACACCTACGCCTACGTGCAGTCGTTCATCCGCGAGATCGCGGCGTGGAAGGCCAACATCCTGGTGTGGGAGTGGGAGGACAAGCTCGCCTGGCGTCGGCACCCGCAGCTCGGCGCGCCCGGCGCCTTCACCATCGCGCAGATGGCCGAGCTGACCGCCTACGCCCGCCGTCACCACGTCGAGATCGTGCCGCTGGTGCAGGGCCTCGGCCACGTGCCCTTCATCCTCAAGCACCGCGAGTTCCGCCACCTGCGCGAGATCCCCGATTCCGACTGGGAATTCTGCCCGCTCAAGGAGGGCAGCTACGAGCTGCTCTTCCAGCTGTGGAGCGAGGCGATCGAGGCGACGCCGGGCAGCCGCTTCCTGCA
Organism: Planctomycetota bacterium; assembly: GCA_022841245.1. Classification (GTDB taxonomy): domain Bacteria; phylum Planctomycetota; class UBA11346; order UBA11346; family UBA11346; genus UBA11346. The sequence continues at coordinate 49,041 of JALHRW010000002.1, read as the reverse complement.
CATCGGCTCGGACGAAACCTACGAGCTGGGCCTGGGCACCGCCTGCGGCTGCGCCGCGCACGCGGCGGCGCACGGCAAGGACGACCTGATGCGGCTGTTCATCGACCGCTGCACCGACTGGGTCGAAGCGCAGGGCCGCACCTGCCTGTCGTGGGGCGGGCAGTGGAAGCCGGGCGGCCGTCCACCGCGTCCGGGCATGGTGTGGTGCGACGGTGAGCGGCCGGAGGTGGTCAAGGCCTCGGCCGAGGCCGGCTATCCCTGCTGGATCTACGCTCCCAACACCGGTGTCACCGCGCTGATCGATTTCCAGCTGCCGTGGGTCAAGTCGTCGATGTGGAGCGACTGGCCGGGCGAGCGCTGGGTCGGCGGCTTCGCCCGCACCAGCGACGCCATCCGCCGCGCCGCGCGCGACGGCTCGGTGCGCGGTTCGATCACCACCTCGTGGGACGACTCCGGCCTGCACAACCAGATGTTCATGCCGCACTTCGCCTGCGCCTGCGCCTGGAGCTGGAACCCCGACGAGCCCGACCTCGACGCCTGGATCGACCGCTTCTACCTGCATTACTTCGGCGCCCAGGCCGGGAGCATGCGCGAATGCCAGCGCCTGCTGCAGGAGGGGGCGTTGTTCTACGACGACACGCTGCAGCGCCGCGTCTGGCACTGGGGCGATGTCGGCAAGGTGCACCTCCCCGACCTCCCGCGCGCCGGGCTGGAATACGACACCTTCTGGCGCAAACGCTATGCGCCGATGCTGCGCCGAGCGCACGAGCAGCGTCAGGGCCTGGAACGCGCCGAGTCGATCCTGCGCGCCAACCTGGCTCACGGCGCGCATCATGCCTACGACCTCGAGGTGATGCTGTCCTGCGTCGCGCTGATGCGTCACAACGTCGACCTCATCCTCGGCCTCGGCCGGGTCGAGGAGCTGCTCAAGACGGCCTCCTACGATCTGCACGTCATCGACCGTGCCGGCGCGTTGCGCTGCCTGCGCGGCATGGAGGAGGTGCTGGGCGGACTGATCGCCGAGCGCGAGCGCGTCTACCGCGAGCTGGTCGCCTGCTGGGAGCGCACCCGCCTGCCCAAGGGTCTGGCCGCCGACGGGCGCACCTACATGTGGCGTCCGGAGCGCGCCCGCCACTTCGCCAACCGCACCGCCGACATGCGCTATCTGATGGTCGACGAGGATCTCCTCGACCTCGACGGCTACCTGGCGCGGCTGCATGCCTTCAACGATCAGTACGAGGCGACCGAAATCGGCGCCTGACACCCAAGGAGTCCACATGATCATCGGCGTCCCCAAGGAGATCAAGGCGGGCGAGTACCGCGTCGCCCTGATGCCCGCCATCGCCCACCAGCTGGTCCGCCAGGGCCACGAGGTGCTGGTCGAGCGGCAGGCCGGCGCCGGCTGCGGCTTCATCGACGAGGAGTACCTGCGCGCCGGCGCCCGGCTGGTCGACAGCCATGCCGAGGCCTTCGCCGCCGACCTGGTGGTCAAGGTCAAGGAGCCGCAGATGTCCGAAGTGGCGCTGTTCCGCCCCGGCCAGCTGCTCTTCACCTACCTGCACCTCGCCGCGGCGCGCGAGCTGACCCTCGCCCTGCGCGACAGCGGCGTCACCGGCATCGCCTACGAGTCGGTGGTGGAGAACCGCCGCCTGCCGCTGCTCGAACCGATGAGCGAGATCGCCGGGCGCATGAGCGTGGTGGTCGGCGCGCACTGGCTGGCCAAGAGCAACGGCGGCACCGGCGTGCTGCTCGGCGGCGTGCCCGGCGTGCTGCCCGGCAAGGTCTGCGTGCTCGGCGGCGGAACCGCCGGGATCAACGCCGCGCGCATGGCCCAGGGCCTGGGCGCCGACGTCACCATCCTGGAGGTCGACGTCGAGCGCATGCGCTTCCTCGACATCACCATCGCCTCGGCCAGCACGCTGTACTCCAGCGAAGCGCACCTGACCCAGCTGCTGCCGCAGGTCGACCTGCTGATCGGCGCCGTGCTGGTGCCCAACGCGCGCGCGCCGCGCCTGGTGACGCGCGAGATGCTGCGCCTGATGCGGCCCGGTTCGGTGGCGGTCGACATCGCCATCGACCAGGGCGGCTGCCTGGAGACCTCGCGCCCGACCACGCACCAGGATCCGGTCTACGTCGAAGAGGGGGTCATCCACTACTGCGTCGCCAACATGCCCGGCGCCTACGCCCGCACCGCCACCCAGGCTCTCGGCAATGTCACCGCCCCGTACATCGAGCTGCTCGCCAACCACGGGCTGGCCGAAGCCTGCCGCCGCCGTCCCGGCCTGCGCGAGGGCGTGAACGTGTGGCAGCGCCAGATCGTGCTGCCGGCGGTGGCGCAGGCGCACGGCTTGCAGGCGGGACGCTTCGAGAGGGCGGCGGCATGAGCGGCCTGCGCCTGGCTGCATCGCTGGCCCTGGCCGGGGCCGGAGCCTGGGCCGGCGAGACCGCCGTCCTGCCGGACAAGGGCAACCCCGACTACCTCTACTGCGAGGACTTCGAGTCCGGGCGTGAACAGACCGGCGCCCTGCCGCCGTTCTCGATCACCGGCCGGCACGGAGTGCGCGCCGGAGCCGGCTGGAAATCGGGCTTCGGCTACAGCAATGTGCTGGTCGAGAACAACGGCCTGCCGCCATACCCCGAGGTGCGCTTCCCGCGCCACGACGGCGTGCTCTTCGCCCATTACATGGTGCAGGTGCCGGCGAACTTCTACATCGGTCGCGGCGATCACGGCTACTATCTCTTCGATGCGACCAAGGGGAAGGGCGGCAAGGACGGCGGCATGGCGGTGGTCGATCATGCCACCGACCATCGTCCCTGGCTCGATCCGGAATGGGACCCCCACGGCTTCTCCGTCCTGCGCGGCTCCGGCTATCATCGCATCCTGCGCTCGTTCGAAGGTCATGAGCCGGGTCGGCGCGGGGAATGGCACTCCTACCAGGTGATGATCGTGCCGTCGCAGAAGGATCCGGCGGTCGGACGCATGAAGGTGTGGGTCGATGGCGTGCTGTCGAATTTCTGCAAGCACGACACCATCTCCTCATTCGACACCTTCTGGATCAGCAATTACTGGCACTCGATGGAGTATGTGCCGAAGGACACCGTCTCCAACGTCTTCGAGTCGTTCACCGCTCCGCCGCACCCGGCCTTCGAGATCCTGCTCGACAACCTGATCATCTCGAAGCAGTTCGTCGAGTTCGGACCGAACCGGGCGCAGATCGAGCGCCTGCGCATGACCGGGCTCAAGCCCGATGCGCTGACCCTGCGCTTCGACAGCACGGTGCCGGCGCGCAGCATCGCCGTGCTGTGGGGCGAGGAGGGGCCCGACTGGCGGAAGACGGCGGTCACCACTGCCGGTACGGTCGAGGCTCCCGGCTATTTCCATGCTGTCGACCTCGCCGGGATGAAACCCGGCAAGCGCTATGCCCTGGTCGCCATCGTCGAGGACGCCAAGGGGCGCCGGCTCGAGTCGTCGCCGCTGGTCGTCGCCGCCCGCGCCGACTCGTACCCCGATCTCATCCCCGGCAAGGCGGCGGCGGTCGATGCCGCTGGCGCAGCCGGGGCGTGGAAGGGCGAGATCTTCCTCGGCCGCGGCTTCAGCGGCGCCCCGGCCATGGTGCGCACATTCGAGTCGCTCAGTTCGGTATCCTGGCCCGGGGTCGACGCCGAGCTCGGACTGGACACCACCCAGGCGCTGTCGATCCGCTACAGCAAGCGGGCGCGCTTCGCCGGCGGGCCGCACGTCGTCCGCTTCGCAGCCTACGACGGCCTGCGCATCACTCTCGATGGCGCAGTGCTGCATGACCGGGTGAACCGGACGCAGGGCCACCACAGCAACACCGGCATGCTGCGCCGGGACATGGCCGCCGGCGAGCACGATCTGGTGGTCGAGCACACCGTCTGGCGCGAAAAGGATTGGGAGCAGAGTGCGAGCAAGCAGGTGGCCTTCCGCATCACGCCGGGCCCCGGCGCCGATCCCCCGCAGTGCCTGGCGCAGGCCATCTACAGCACCCGTTTCCACAAGCCCGAGGAACCGTCGTATTGCGGTCGCTGGTCGACCGAGGTCGAGGCCACGATCGAGTTCGGGGAAACGACTGCGTACGGGAAGAGCGCCAAGGGCGACGGCCGCTATCCGTTCATCAAGCTCGGCAAGCTGGAGGTCGGCAGGACCTACCACTGGCGGGTCACCGCGGTCGATGGCCTGGGCAACCGCACGGTCACGCCCGACGCGACCTTCACCTGCGGCGACACCCTGGCTCCGCGCAAGATCCTCTGCAGCCTCAAGCGCAGCTCGGACAATGCCGTCGAGCTGTCGTTCGGCGCCCCGGGCGAGGATGGCCGTCACGGCCAGGCCGCGTCCTACGACATCCGCTGGTCGGACCGGCCGCTGACCGTCTCCACCTGGGAGACGGCCACGCGCCTGGCCAATCCGCCTGCGCCGCAGAAGAGCGGTACAGAGGAGCGCATCATCCTCGAGGGGCTGCCCAAAGGTAAGACCTGGCACGTGGCCGTGCGCGCCATCGACCAGGCGGGACAGGCCGGCCTGCTCTCGAACGTCGTTTCCGATCCGCCGGGTCCGGAGGTGATGGATTGCGACGGCGACGGCTTCGGCGTCGGCTCGCTGCAGGGGCCGGACCCCGACGATTACGATGCTCGCGTACCTGCACGCTGAATCATCCAGGACCCTCATGCGCCACCTGCCTGCCTGCGTCCTGCTGCTGGCCGCCCTGCAGCTCACTGCCCAGGAGGATTGGCGCCTGCCTGCCGGCCATTTCGAGCCGGCGCGATTCGCCCTGACCGCCATCCACCCTCGGCCCGAGACCGAGACCGCCCCGACGGCCTACCACCGCGTCGCTCACCCCGGACTGCGCTGGGACTGCCCGGTGCGCGCGGCATTCGGCTCCTACCCGTACCACTACCGCCTGACCACTGCTCCGCAGGGCATGACCATCGGCGCCTGGCTGGAACGGCAGCCGGATGGCACCCTGCGGGAGACCCCGGCGTATGGCACTCTGAGCTGGCCAGCCCCGGTGGCTGGGACGCATCGCATCGCCGTGACCATCACCGACCAGCAGGGTGCATCGGTGGAGTGCGTCTGGACGCTGACCGTCGATGCGCTGCACCACTACTTCGCCGGTCCGGAGGCGGCTGGGAAGGGCGACGGCTCAAGCCCAGCGGACCGCGCCGCCTTCGCTACGGTGTATGGCGACTCGCATGAGGCGGTCAGCCCAGCCTGTGGCAAGGTGCTGATGCTGGCTGGCGGCGCCTACACCCTGGCGCAGGCATTCCGCCTGGATGCACGCTGCAAGCCGACCGCCGTCGTGGCGATGCCCGGCGAGACCCCGGAAATAACCGCCACCACGCCCGAGGCGCGATTCGCCTTCAAGTCAGACGACGGCTTCCTCGCCGGTCTGCATCTGCGGAACTTCGGTCCCAAAGGCTGCATATTCACCTTCGACACCGTGCATCGGCTGACGGTGTGGCGTAATGCCTTCACCGGCCTGTTCGGCGATCCGAAGATCAGCGACAACGAGTCGGTCTGGTACTGCAGCCGTCTGGACAAGGGGAAGCGCCGCCACCTGCTGATGGCCGAGAATCGCTACCACGACTGCCGTGATGTCGCCATCTTCGACTTCTATACGGTCGGGCCGCTGCTCTCCGAGCGCGATGTGTTCACCACCACCCAGAGCAGTCTCAGCGAGCCGCTGTGGTTCCCCAAGTCGATGTGCGACTACGACATCCGCCGCCACGTCTGTGACATCTCTGCCACCGTCGCGCCCGGCTCCGGGGTGATGGCCGGCTACAACGCCAATACCTCCGGCGACCAGCCGCTGAGCAGCGGCGAGATCCGCTGGAACTTCGTGCGTACCGCCCCGGGTGAAGGTGCCACCGCGAAATGGAACAACGCCACCACCGCCATCGCCACCGACTGCCATGACTACCGCAACACCTACCTCGGCGCCAAGGTGATGGCCCTCGATCACACCAAGCGGGCTCGCGTCGCCTTCGCCGGCAACGTCATCGAGAACGCCGACGGCGGCATCTCCCCGCGCAGCGCCGCGGCCTGCACCGTCACCGCCGACGAATGCCATGGCAAGACCGGCATCGTCGACGCCCAGGGCCGGCTCGCCGGCGACCTGCGCCGCCGCTTCCTCGGGCGCCGCGGCTGCGAGATCGCCGCCCCATGAATCACGTGTCATCACGCGGAATGTCCCACATGTCCATGCTCCCCGCCTGCTTCCTCCTGCTGCTGTCCGTCCTGCCGCTTGCGGCCATGGAGTTCCCGTTGCCGGCCGGGCGCTTCATCCCGGCGCGCTTGCCCATGCATCTGGTCTTTCCGCGGCCTGATGCCGAGACGCAGACGCAAGCCCGCCACCGCTGGGCCCATCCAGGCATGCGCTACGAGATCCCGATCGGCGTGCAGGGCGGGGCCTGGCCCTTCCGCTATGAACTGGTCGGCGCCCCGGCCGGCGCGCGCATCGGTGCGTTGCCCGGCGAGGCGGATTACGGCGTGGTCAGCTGGACGCCTGCTGCCGCCGATCCGGTGACCTTCACCGTGCGCATCACCGATCAGGAGCTGCACACCGTCGAGGCCGTCTGGCGCGTGACGGTGGATGCGGCCCCGTTCCTCTTCATCAAGAGCGGCTGGACCGGCGAGCGCACCGGCACCATCGACGCCCCGCTGGCCAGCCTGGCCGAGTGGTACAAGGATAGCGTCGACGACGCGACCTTCCGCAACCGCATCGTCGTCCTGCGCGGCGGGTCCTACGAGCAGATCGGCAACCCGGCGGAGAAGGGCAACCTGCGGCTGAAGCCCGAGACCAAGACCCCCAGCCTGATCGGCTTCCCCGGCGAGGTGCCGGTGGTCGACGCCTCGCGCTCGAAGGTGATGGTCGGCGATCTGCAGGACATCTTCGTCGCCGGCATCACCTGGCGCAATGCGCGCCAGGATGTCGCCAACGCCCACTACTTCTGGCTGACCGGCGAGGTCAGCCGCTGCACCTTCTGGCGCAACCATTTCACGGACATGGGACCGGGCACCGCCGGCGACGACAACACCGGACCGGTGTTCATCTCGCGCAGCGAGACGGTCAAGGAGAACATCCTCTACAAGGGCAACCTGCTGAGCGGCATCCGCAACAGCAAGGGCAACGGCCATTACTTCGACATCTACCGCGCCAACCACATCCTGGTCGAGGAGAACACCATCCGCGACAGCGTCACCGACTACGGCCTGTGGCTGAAGTGCAGCATCGGCTTCAGCACCATCCGCGCCAACCAGGCCTTCGAGCGGGTGGGCGGCAGGCAGGTCACGATCGGTTATGGCGTGGCCGGCGGCGGTTTGCCGCACGATCACGAGATCTGCTGGAACCGCGTGGTGGTCAGCGGCACCGACGGGCCGGCGATGCAGTTCTGCGGCAGCGACCACTTCAAGGGCCAGCACTACAACTCGTTCATCTACCGCAACACCTTCGTCAACGGCTTCGCCAGCGTCCGCTTCCCCGGCCGCATCCCGTACGAGACCGATGGCAACGTGGTGGTCACCGCCCAGGCGAAGCACTGGGACGTGGCCGGCATGAAGACGGTGGTGCCGAACCTGCTGGCCGCGCCGAAGGACGGCGTGGTCACGGCGGATGGAACGCTGGTCGACCGCACGCGGGTCGGCTCGGTCGGCTTCGAGATCGCCCCATGAACCATCATCGCCTGCCCCTGACGCTCCTCGTCCTGCTGGTCAGCGCCGTCTGGGGTGCCGAGGACTGGCGCCTGCCTGCCGGCCATTTCGAACCGGCGCGCTTCCCGCTCACCGCCATCCATCCGCGACCGGACAGCGAGACGTCGCCCGAGGCCTACCACCGCGTCGCCCATCCCGGCATGCGCTGGGATTGCCCGGTGCGGGCCGCCTTCGGCGCCTATCCCTACCACGCCCAGATCGTCACCGGGCCGGCCGGCATGACCATCGGCTCGTGGCTGGCGAAGCAGCCGGATGGGGAACTGACCGAGGACGCGGCGTACTGCACGCTCACCTGGCTGAAGCCATCGGCTGGGACGCATCCCATCGCGGTGCGCATCACCGATCAGGAGGGGAAGACGGTCGACTGCACCTGGACCCTGGTGGTGGACGAGCAGCACCACTATTTCGTCGCCCCGGTCGCGACCGGGAAGGGGGATGGATCGAGCCGTGCCGACCAGGCGGCCTTCAGCGGCGTGTATGGGGCCTCGGACAAGGATCCCAGCCCGGCCAAGGGCAAGGTGGTGGTGCTCGCCACCGGCAGCTACCCGCTGACCACAGCCTTCCATCTGGTGGCGGCCTGGGGCAAGCCGGTCTCGATCATGGCCTATCCGGGCGACCGGCCGGAGATCGTCGCCCAGGCGCCCGGGGTGCGATTCCTCGCCAACAGCAACGACATCATGCTGACCGGTCTGCGCCTGCGCGGCTTCCGCATCAGCAATGCCGGCATCATCTCCACCTACAACCACGTCGAGCGCCTGTCCGTGTGGCGCAACAGCTTCGTCGACTGCGCCGGCGATCCCAAGGTCAACAACAACGAGTCCATCTGGTTCTGCGCCCGCACCGAGGGCAGCGTCAAGCGCAAGCATGTGATGCTGGCCGAGAACACTTTCGAGGGCTGCGTCGACATCGCCGCGTTCGTCTTCTATGCCGTCGGTCCGCTGCTCTCCGAGCGCGACGTCTTTACCACCACCGAGGCGAAGATCGTCGAGCCGGTCTGGTTCCCGAAGGCGGTTTGCGACTTCGACCTGCGCCGCCATCGCTTCGACAATCCAGGAACCGGGGCTCCGCCGTACGGGGTTCTCGATGCGTCCAACAATGTGGAGAACGGGACCGCCTCGGGCGAGATCCGCTACAACTTCGTCCGTGCCAGGGCGGATGGAGCGGCGGCGTTCTGGAACGCCTCGGCCACCGCCGCGACCAAAGCGTGCCACGATTATCGCAACACCTACATCGGCGCTGCCGTGGTGGCCAAGGATTGGAAGAAGTCCAATCACGTCGACTTCGTCGCCAACGTCATGCAGAACCCGCAAGGCGGACTGGCCAACGATTCCGCCGGCTTCGCGGTGCGGGACGGCGAGTGCCATGGCAAGGACGGCATCGTCGATCAGGCCGGAAAACTGACAGGCGCTGCGCTGGAGCGGTTCCGCGGCCAGCGCGGATACCACATCTACGACGGACGACGCAAATGACCCCATACCGCCTGCTGCTGCCCATGCTCATGCTCGCCGCCGCCATCCAGGCGGCCGAAGGCGTCGTCGCCTACACCCCGTTCGCGCTGGAGATCATCCAGCCGCACGCCGGCCTCGACACGCGCAACCGCTTCTATCGCGCCTACCCAGGCCTGGAATACAGCGTCCCGGTGTCGGCGATCGGCGGGGTCTTCCCCTATCGCTACGCCCTGACCGCGGCGCCGGCCGGCATGACCATCGATGCCGCGACCGGCGTCATCACCTGGCCGAGCCCCGCCGAGGGGAAGGTCGAGGTGACGCTGACCGTGACCGATGCGGCGCAGGCCGTGCAGCAGGTGCGCTGGCCGATCACGGTGACCAGCGAGGGCTGGCTGTTCGTCGATGCCGCCGCGGCCGAGGGCGGCACGGGCACGCGCGAAGCCCCGTTCAAGACCATGCTGCAGGTCTACGGCGCCAAGGCGCGCGAAGGCAAATACTCCGAAGCGCACAAGGATCGCTTCGTCTACGTCAAGGAGGGCACCTACCTGCTGGACGGGTGGACGCCCAACGGCGGCGATGTGCAGTGGACGCAGCGCCAACCGGTGGTGTTCCTCGCCTATCCGGGGACGCGGCCGAAGCTCGACCTGACTGGCAGCTTCCTCTTCGCCGACAGCACGCTCGACAACTTCTACCTCGACGGCTTCGACGTCGGCCCGATGACCGCGAAGTTCGGCTTCCGCCTCACCGGCAGCTCGTCGGACGTCACCTTCTGGCGCACCCGCTTCAGCGACTTCGCCGCGAGCACCGGTTCGGACAACCAGTCGTGCATCATGGCCTGCAATGGCGGCGACGGAAAACGCTGGGCGATTCTCGACTGCGATTTCACCCGCGTCCATCACGGCTACGGCATCATCGGCTATGCGGTCGAGAAGCTGCTGGTCGGCCGCTCCAGCTTCACCGAGATGGATGATCCGACCGGGACCAGTTCGCTGCCGGTCGGCCCCAAGGTGGACTGCCAGCGCTGGGTGATCCGGGAGAACCGCTTCGCCCGCAACGCGGTGCAGAATGTCTGGCTGTACTACGCCCACCACGAGAAGTCGTCGAACCCCTATGGCGAGATGGAAGTGGCCTACAATCTGATCGAGGCCGGCGATGGTCCGGATGCCTATGCTCTGACGATCCACCAATCCGGGGCTCCGGTCGAACTTCCGTCCTACATCTACCGCAACACGATCATCGGACGCATCCACCTCTTCCATTACTCGCCGGACTACCCGGCCATGTCCTTCCGCGACAACGTGCTGGTCGGCCAACCCCGCAAGCCGGACGCCAAGAACGCCGTGGTCGACAACATCGGCGTCACTGGGCCGGCCTCGGCGATCGTAGCCTCCGGCAACCTGCTGTTCGATGCCCGCGAGGGCAATCTCAAGCCCGACGGCAGCCTGGTGAAGCCGGTGCCCGGCAAGGGCCACGTCATCACCACAGCGAAACCCTAGGAATCGTCATGCGTCTCACGAAATGGCCCGGCAACCCCATCCTCCGCGCCCGTCCCGGCAGCCCCTGGGAGAAGATGGCGGTGCTCAACCCCGGCGCCTGGTACGACAACGGTACGGTCAAGTTGCTCTACCGCGCTGCTGGCGAGGACATCGACTACCGCATCTACCTCGGCCTGGCCGAGAGCCGCGACGGCTTCCACTTCGAGCGCACCGGGACCGAGCCGGTACTGGCGCCGTCGGTCGAGGGCTGGGACGCCGGCTGCATCGAGGATCCGCGCATCGTCAAGTTCGGCGACGAGTACATCGTCGCCTATGCCGCCCGCGCCCATCCCCCGCATGCCCACTGGGGCGGGCGCAAGCGCGAGATCCTGCCGGCGCAGACGCCCACCTGGACCGAGAACTGGACCCGCTCGGGCCTCGCCAGCTCGAAGGACCTGCGCCACTTCGACCGCCTGGGGCCGTGCACGCCGGATGATGTCGACAACCGCGACGTGATGCTGTTCCCGGAGAAGATCGCCGGCAAGTACGTGATGCTGCATCGCGCTCTGGACCGGACCGAGAAGAAGTACGCGCAGTACAAGACCCCGGCGATCTGGATCGCCTACTCGGACGACTTGAAGACCTGGACCGGCGACCGTTGCATCGCCCGCTCGGAGCAGCCGTGGGAGGCCCTGCGCATCGGCGCCGGCGCCCCGCCCATCCGTACCGCGGCCGGCTGGCTGGACATCTACCACGCGGTGGGCGACATCGATGGCAAGGGCCAGGCCTACCGGGCCGGGGTCATGCTGCACGACCTCTACGATCCGGCGCGCATCATCGCCCGCGCCCCGGACTTCATCATGGAGCCGGAGGAGCCCTTCGAACTGGAGGGGGCGGTGAATCGCGTGGTCTTCCCCTGCGGCAACGTGGTCATCGGTGACACCCTCTTCGTCTACTATGGCGCTGCTGATTCGGTCTGCTGCGTCGCCACCTGCAAGGTGCAGGAACTCGTCGATTACTGCCTGAAGTACCCGTGCTGAATTCCACGGAACCCCAACCATGAACCTCCGCATCCTGCCCCTCTGCTGCCTCCTCGCTGGCGCTGCCTGGAGCAGCGAGATCGCCAAAGAGGACTTCGAGAGCGGTATGCTGGGCAAGCCACTGTGGATCGGCAATCCCCACGTCTCGGTCGTCGAAGGCCAGGCGGTCAGCGGCACGAAGGCCGCACGTTTCCACTTCACCGGCAAGCCCGATCCCAATGGCGACGCCTGGGCCGAGCTGCGCTTCGACCTCGGCAAGCCGTATCGTGATCTGTGGTTCGCGTACTCGCTCTACATCCCCAAGAACTACACCCACCGTCGGGGGGCCAACAACAAGTTCTTCCGCCTCTGGGGCACTGACTACGGCGACAAGGAGAAGATCGGCGCCTCGACCTGGGGCAACAACCCGGCCGACGGATTCTCCCGCCTGAGGTGCGACTGGGATGCCACCGGCGGTGGCATGGGCGAGGCGGGCAAGGGCCATCCGAACTTCATTGCCGCCGCCGACCTCGGGACGTGGATGCGGATCATGATCCACTGCGAGGCCGCCACCGCCGAGGTGAAGGGGACGATCCAGATCTGGAAGAACGGAACTCTGATCATCGACAACCCCAATCAGGTGGCCCTGTACAAGGAAAGCGGCATCCACGCCTACAAGCAGGGCTACCTGTTGGGTGCCGCCAACAGCGGCTTCGCCGAGGACACCGACTTCTACATCGACGACGTGGTCTTCGGTACCACGAGGGCCGATGTCGACCTGCCCGCCCATCCGCCCGGTGGCCAGGCGCTGCCGTCCCGCTGAGTCCCAGGGGCCATCCCTCCATTCCAGTCCTGTATCAACTCTGCAGAACGCCCCATGCGGGCAGGAACACATCCATGATCAAAGTCGCCATGATCGGTGCGGGCAGCGTGGTTTTCTCGCGCGCCCTCACCGGCGATATCCTCGGAATCCCCGAGTTCCGCGACATCCATATCGCCTACATGGATATCGACCGCGAGCGGCTCGAGGTCTCGCAGCAGCTCTGCCGGAAGCAGGCCGAGGCGATGGGCGCCAAGCCGACGATCACGGCAACGATGGATCGTCGCGAGGCGCTCCAGGGCGCTGATTTCGTCATCAACATGGTGCAGATCGGCGGCTTCGACTCGACCCTGGTCGACTTCGAGATCCCGCGCAAGTTCGGCCTCGAGTTCACCATCGCCGACACCACCGGCCCTGGCGGGCTGTTCCGCGCCTTGCGCACATTTCCGATGCTGTCGTCGCTGTGCCGGGACATGCAGGAGGTCTGCCCGCGCGCCACGCTGCTCAATTATTCCAACCCGATGTCGATGAACATGCAGACCGTGTTCCGCACCGCCCCCGGGCTGAGCGCGGTCGGCCTCTGCCACAGCGTCCAGGCCACCTTCGACCAGCTCATGGGTTACCTGGGCGAGGATCCGGCCAAGATCGCCTTCACCTGCGCCGGCATCAACCATCTGGCCTTCTATCTCAAGCTGGAGAAGGATGGGGTGGATCTGTATCCGCGCCTGTTCGCGGCGATGGAGCAGGAGGAGATCTACAACACCAACAAGGTCCGCTTCGAACTGATGCGGCGCCTTGGTCGCTTCGTCGCCGAGTCCAGCGAGCACACTGCGGAATACAGTGGCTGGTTCATCCCGCATGGGCGCGGCTGCCAGGCGAAGCTCGGCATCCCGATCGACGAGTACCTCCGGCGCTGCGACAGCAGCGTGCATGAGTTCGAGAAGCTGAAGGCCTTCGCCGCCGGTTCGGAGCCGGTCACCGAGGTGAAGTTCTCGCATGAATATGGCTCGACCATCATGCACGCGATGTGCACCGGGGTCCCGCGCGTCGTCTACGGCAACCTGCCCAATGGCGGCACGATCCCGAACCTGCCGCCGACCGCCATCGTCGAGGCTCCGACCCTGGTCGATCGCACCGGATTGCATCATGCCCGGGTCGGCGAGCTGCCGCCCGAGCTGGTCGGTTACATCCAGCCGCACCTCATCCAGCACGAACTCTTCATCCGTGCCGCCATGGAAGGCCGGCGTGACCACGTCTATCAGGCCTGCATGTTCGACCCGCTCACCGCTGCGACCCTGACCCCGGACCGCATCGTCGAGATGTGCGACGAGATGATCGCGGCCCATGGCGACCTTCTGCCGAAGTTGGAGAAGAAGAGCCTGGTGCCCGGCAGCGGCAAGACGTTCCCGGCGGTCGATGCGAGCCGACTGCGCGCGAGCTGGGACGCTGCGCAGGCGCAGTCGACGAAGGCGGTCGCCCAGACCGCGAAATCGTAAGGCCACAACACTTCTGCGGCCGGCTGGTGCCGGCCCGCTCAGCCGGTATGGTGCCGCCGCATGCCCACCGACGCCGTTCCGCCGCCGGGCACCGGGGCCTATCGTCGCCTGGAGTGGTCGATCCGCCTGTCGACCATGCAGTATGGCATCAGCGACCTGCTGTATGCCAACAGCTTCATGCTGCTGTACCTGGCGATACTGGGCATCCCCAGCGAGCGCATCCTCGTCTGGCTGGCTCTGCCGTCGGTGCTCAAGATCCTCACCCTGGTGCCGTTCGCGCAGTGGACCGAGCGCATCGGCAAGGTCCGGCTTGGCGCCATCGGCATCTCGTTCGGTTCGCTGTCGCTGGTCCTGCTCATCGCCGCGGGCTCGGCACCGGGCTGGGCGGTCGAGTCCCTGACCGCCATGGCCATGGTCTGCGTCGGCTTGGGTTCGGGCATGTACATGAATGCGTGGTTCCCGCTGATCTCCGACATCGTCCCCGACGGGCAGCGGGGGCGCTTCTTCGGCATGCTGCGTTTCCTCTACCAGACCGCCTCGATCGTCTTCGCCCTGATCGCCAGCTGGAGCCTGGAACGGCACTCGACGGTGCTGGTGTTCCAGATCTTCCTCGGCGTGGCGCTGGTCCTGCGCGTCGCCGGCACGGTGCAGTTCGCCAGGATCCCGGAGGTGCGTCGCGTCAGCGAAGGGGCCGCCAGCCTGCGCGACAGCCTCGTCGCCGCCCTGCGCCACGCCGGCTATCTGCCGTTCTGCGCCTACGTCTTCCTGCTCTCGCTGTTCACCGGCTCGTGCACCACCCTGTTCAGCCTGCTGGCCAAGGACACTCTGCTGCTGCCGCAGAGCCAGGTGCTGGTGATCGGCAACTGCGCGACCTTCGGCTCGCTGGTCGGCTTCCTCGTCTCCGGCCGGCTGATCGACCGCATCGGCACCAAGGCGATCTTCGTCCTCTGCCACTTCTCCTTCGCCCTGGTGCTGCTCGCCTTCCTCGGCCGCGAGCTGCCCCCGGTCCACGTCGGCGTGGTGATCGGCGCGCTCTCAGTGCTCTTCGGGCTGGTCCAGGCCGCTTCGAGCGTCGCCATGACCACCGAGATGCTCTCGGCGATCCCGGTCGACAACAAGCCGATGGCCACGGCGGTGAACCAGTCGCTGGCCGGCCTGGGCATCGCGTTGTCAGGCATCTGCAGCTCGGCACTGCTCAAGATCGGCGTGTTCAGCCAGACATGGTCGCTGTTCGGCCTGCATCTCGGACCATACGACGCCATCCTCATGCTCAGCGGCATCATGGTCATGCTGCTGGTGGTCACCCTTGGACTGGTGCCGTCGGTGATGCGCGTCCGTGGCTGAGTCGCGATCCGACATCGCCCGGTCAGGAAGCTCCATGGCATCTGGCGTCACAGGCGCGCCTCGGCATGGTTCTCCGGCATGGACCATGCGCCTGCCGCCCTCTGCCTGCTGACTGCCCTGCTGGGGGCGGCGGACACGCTCAGCGTGCCGATCCGCGTTGATGAGCACGCCGGCGTGCAGCGACGCGCTGCGCCGGTCTCGGGCGGCATCCCCATGCCGCGCGGGGCGCTCAGCGAGGCGCAGCTCGACCGCCTGCAGCTGCTCGACCAGGCCGGCAAGCCGGTCGACAGCCTGCAGCGTGGCACCGTCCTCGGCCGCTGGGACGACGGCAGCGTGCGCTGGCTGCTGCTCGACTTCCTCGCCCATGTGCCGGCCGGTGGCGGCAGCGCCTACACCCTGCGTCTGGCTCCGGCCGCCCGTCAGGCCAAGGGCATCCGGGTCAGCGAGACCGCCGACGCCATCACCGTCGATACCGGCAGGCTGAAGGCGGTGATCGAGCGCAAGCGCTTCGCCTTCCTCGGCCAGGTCTGGGTCGATGCCAATGGCGACGGCAGCTACGCCGCCGCCGAGCGGGTGGTCGACGGTCCGGGCGAGATGCTCATCGACCTCGACGACGCGCCGCCCGGCGAGCGCGATGCCGGCGAGCGCGAGTATCCCCGGAAGTGGTATTTCGGCATGGAGGGGGGCAATTGGCTGCGCAAGTCGCAGGCCAAGACCAGCGAGCGCTACCTCGCCTCGGCCGGCGACTACGCGGTCAGCGTCTTCCGCAGCGGTCCCACCGAGACGGTGCTGCGCATGGAAGGCATGCACCGCTCGGCCAAGGGCCGCCAGTTCGGCGCGTATACCCTCTACCTGCACTTCAGCGCCGGTCAGGATGCGGTGCGCGTGCACCACACCTGGGTGATGACCGGCGATCCCGACAAGAACTTCATCCGTCGCATGGCCATCGAGGTGCCGGTGGGCTTCAGCGGCGAGCAGTTCGCCTACGCCTTCGGTGGACCATTCGAGCAGTCCGGCAAGCCGGTAGTGCTGAATCCCGGCCTCGACAGCATCCCGTACATCCCGGTCGAGCGCGGTCCGAGCGAGATCATCGCCGGCACAGTGGCGCGGAAGGGCGCGGCGCATCTGCTGTCCGTCGGTCCCGACAAATACTACCACAACGTCCCGGCCAGCCACGACCTGCGCGTCGAGTACGAGGTGGTGCAGGACGGCACCAGCCGGCAGAAGGGCTTCCATCCCTCCGGTTGGGCTGACGTGTCCAACGGCACGCTCGGCATCGCCGTCGGCCTGCGCGATTTCTGGCGCGAGCATCCCAAGGAGGTGCAGTACCGCGACGGGCGCATCGGCGTGTGGCTGTGGCCCGACCACGGCGACCGCACGCTCGATCTGCGCCGGCGCTATGAGGACGTTCGCGGCAATGGCCCGAAGAAGGGCGGTAGTTTCGGCAAGGCGGCGCGGCGCGAGTTCAACAATCCCGGCTCGGCGGTCGGTTTGGCCAAGAGCAGCGAGCTGTTCTTCCGCTTCCACGCCGGCGGCCAGGCGGCGGCCAAGGTCGACGAGTCCTTCCGCGCCTTCCAGGAGCCGCTGCGCCCCTACGCCGATCCGGCGTGGAGCTGCGCCACCGGCGTGTTCGGTCCGCTGGCGCCCTACGACACCAAGCGCTTCGCCCGCATCGAGAACTACGTCGACCTGTCCTTCGCCTGGCCGCTGCGCGCGGCGCAGGAGTTCCATTGGTACGGCTGGCTCGACCATGGCGACCACCTGCTGGAGTACGAATCGATCAATTGGGAGCTGGAGGCGCCGGAGAATCCCGGCCTGTTCCAGAACTGGGGCTACAGCGGCTGGGGCCAGGAGGCCTACCGCACCGGGCAGTGGATGTTCGTGCAGTACCTGCGCAGCGGCCGCGACCGCTATTTCCGCGAGGCCGAGACCTGGCTGCGCCATCACCGCGATGTCGACGGCTGCTTCTGGGACACCCCCGACGACGGGCCGCGGCCGACCGACAACAAGGGCGGCGAGCGCCTCGGTGGCGGCCACCGCCACGACCAGCAGCACTGGGGCACCTACATGACCAGCTATGGCATCCCCTCGATCGCCGTCGCGCACCACTATTTCCTCACCGGCGAGGGCCGCGACCTCGATGCGATGCGCGCCTTCGCCCCGTGGCTGTTGCGCAAGAACCGCTACGAGAACGAGGGCGTGCTCTCGGCCCTGTACATGGCCGATGCGCTCGGGGATCAGCAGCTGATCGACGAGGCGTTGCAGAAGCAGGTGAAGCCGGGAGTCGGCTATGGCCGCCTGATCTTCGACAGCGGCATGGCGCTGATGCTGCACGACATCCGCACCCACGGTGGGGTGCGCGATCGGCTCAAGGGTTGGGCCGAGATCGACGATCCCTCGGCGACCTTCGTGCGCGCCTACCTGCTCTCGCAGGGCGAGACGCAGTGGCGTGAGCGGCTGAAGAAGGACCTCGAGACCCTCTTCCCCGACAAGGGTGTGCGCGCGCAGTTCTTCGCCTGGGCCAAGCGCAAGCCGGCCAGCTTCCGCGATGCGATGAGCGCCGACGTCCTGCCCGAGGGCGTGTGGCCACTGCCATTCCGCACCCTCGAGAAACTGGTCTTCGACGCGCCCGGCGGCATCGGCAACAACGTCACGCGCAACCAGGTGATCGCGCAGCTGCTCTGGCTGATGCCCACGTTGGAGGGCGACGTGCCTTGATCAGGCGAGCGCGTGTCGTCGAATGGTGCACGTCGGGCTATGCGGAGGTGCGCAACCCTGGTTGCCTGGTGACTGTCCTCGCCAGACCCAGCCGATAGATCACGTTGATGCAACCGACGGGACAGATCATGACCGTGTGCGGCCCAGTCCAGGCCGCCGCGCTCGGCACCACCTCGATGCACGACCACGTGCTGGCAGTGCTGGCGCCGTTCTTCCACAAGCCGCTGAGCGCCGAGGAGCGGGCTGCCTGTCCGATCGACATCGATGCGCCGCTCGGTATCGAGAATCTGTGCTATCTCAACCGGTGCGGCCTGCGCGGTAGGAACCTCGACAACTGGGAGCTGGCCGATGAGGCGATGATGGAGCGCGAGGTGGCTCATTTCAAGGCGCGTGGCGGCGGAGCCATCCTTGAGCCAGGCGCCCCGGGCATCCGCGGCGATGTTTCGGGTCTGCGCCGCATCGCCCAGGCCACCGGCGTGCACATCATTGCCAGCACCGGTCTCTACGTGCGCGATTCGTGGCCAGCCCGCTTCCACGGTATGGATGCGGACGGTTTCCGTGCCTATCTGCGTCAGGAAATCGGCGAGGGCATGGACGGTACGGATATCCGCGCCGGCCACATCAAGACGGCGATCCGCCACGGCGTCGATGAGGAGATGTGCTTCCTCCGTCCGACCGTCGAGGTGGCGGGCGAGATGGGCATGCTGGTCACGGCGCACACCAGTGGCTACACCGCCCCGGCCCGCCGGCAGGCCATGCTCGACGCCTTCCTTGAATATGGCATGGATCCTTCGCGTCTGCTGTTCTGCCACCTGCAGTTCACCTTCCTGCAGGCCGATCCGGTTGGCCTGCTACTGGAGCCAGGTCGGCAGTCCATCGATCTCGACTGGGCCAAGCGTCTTCTCGATGCCGGGGTCAACGTATGCATCGACCTTTTCGGCTCGCCTTCCGACCACGAGGACAATGTACGTCTCGCCGGCTTGATCCTGTTGCTGCGCGCCGGCTACGCGCGGCAGATCGTCATCGGCAACGACGTCTATCAGAAAGCGCTGACCCGTGCCGGCGGCGGCTTCGGCTATGCCGGCATGCTCGACTTCGCCGTACCCGGCCTGCGCCGGCACGGTGTCAGTGAGGCCGACATCCGTGCCATCCTGGTCGACAACCCGGCGCGGTTGCTGCAGATGCACAGCTGAAGCACAAGGTAACGTCACAGAAGCGTATCGCGTCCGTTATTGGTGCACCAATGGGGCACCATAACGCCTATCCTGAAAGCGATATATGCGCGCAAGTCATGTTCTGACAATGCTCAGTATGTGTCTCATGGCTGGAGCCCAGGAATCCGATCGCTTCGCGCGGCCCGAAGACGCTCCCTATTTCCGCCAGCCGACCTTCATCTCGCTGCCACTGCCGCGGGCCTATCCGGGGGTCGAGTTCAACATGCGCCCGGCGGTAACCGGCGGCACCTGGCCCTACCGATTCATGCTGCGCGCTGGCCCGACCGGCATGGTGATCGATGCCCGGACGGGCACCATCACCTGGCAGGTTCCGCAGAGCGCGGGCGAGGTGCCGGTCACGGTGGCCCTGGTCGACCAGGCGAGCAGGAAGGCCGAGCAGTCGTTCACCATCACGGTGGGGAAGGAGGGGTTCTTCTTCGTCAGCCCGACCGGCGACGATGCCAACCCCGGCACCTTCGAGCAGCCGTGGAAGACGGTGGTGCGCGCCGCCCAACCGGTGGCCGATGCCGCCCGGGCGACGTTGTACCTGCGCAGCGGCACCTACCTGGTCGAGGTCCCGGCGACTCCGGGCAAGACCAACCGCAATGTGCTGCGCATCGCCGACACCTCGCCGCGCCGCTGGGTGGCCTGGCCCGGCGACAAGCCGGTGATCGACCTCGGCTTCACCGAGGCGGTGTGGAAGAGCACGCTGGCTGGCTTGATGGCCGAGGCCGACGCCAAGGCCGCAGCCGATCCAGCCACGGATCCCAAGAAGACGTACGACAACGTCACCACGATGAACCATGGCCATCGCGTCTTCATCGACGCGGGTACGGACGACCTGCTCTTCGACGGCCTGGAAGTGAAGAACGCGAACTACTACATGTTCGTGATGTGGCACGGGCAGCGCCGTGGCCTCACCTGGCGGCGCTGCAATCTGCACCACATGTACGCCGACGGTGGCGAGAATCCCTCGTTCATCTTCGGCTATGCCGCCGAGCGGACCTACGAACGCATGCCGGGGATGGAAAAGCGCTCGAAGGAGGAGGCCTGCCCCTTCGGCCGACGGCCGCAGGCGCAACCCTACCTCCACACGGTGGTGCAGGAGTGCACCTTCTCCGACCGCCCCTACGACACCTTCAAGCAGGCCGGCCATGGCGGCGGCATCACCTGGTACACCACCCAGGGCAGCCTGATCGAGGACAACCGCTTCGAACGCATGCACCACGGCGTGACCATCAGCGACAAGGACAACGGCTGGGAGAACACCTACCGCAACAACGTGTTCCTGGGTGATTTCAACATCTCCGCCCAGGGCTGCACCGACGGCATCGACATCCACCACAACTTCATCGACGGGCACGTCACGCTCGGCAAGCAGCCGGGCTGGGTGCGCAACATCTGGTTCCACCACAATGCCGTGCGCGGCGCCCTGCAGATGATGGGCGGCGGCGCGTTGGGGCCCGACAAGGTCGATCCGGCTGGCCGGGCCCTCGACGGCCCCGCCGATCCGGAGTGCCAGGCCCTGGTCCGCGACTATCCGCGCGAACAGCGCCTGATCTTCGCCTGGGCCAACGCCATCGCCCGGCCGGCGGATGCGGACCAGGGCTTCTTCACCAGCCGGGTGCCGGCCGGCATCGACTTCGCCAACCGCTGGCGCTTCGTCTGGTGCGACCGCAACCTGGTCGACGAGGCTGCGATGATCAAGGCCGGCTACTCCAAGACGGTGATGAAGTGGAGCGGGCTGCGCGCCTGCGGCGTCGATGTGAACGGCGTCCAGGGCAAGGTGGTGCTCGATGGCGACGGCCATCTCCCCGCTGATTCGCCATGGCGCCACAGCCACGGCCGCGACGCCGATCTGTCCCCCTGATCCACAGGTCACCACATGCGCCATATACTCATCGCCTGCCTGATGCTGCATGCCGCCGGTACGACCGCCGAGGGCGTGGTCTACGACTTCGCCGCTGGCGACACGCTGGCAGCCAAGGGCGGATGGGCCTTCGCCGAACCCAACTGGGCGCTGACGCCGCTGGCGGATCGCAAGGGCCAGGGTCTGCCCTTCCAGTTCACCGGGACCAGGCCAGGCAACTACGGCATGCGCGAGATGCGCTTCACCATGCCGCCGGCCGACGCCTTCTGGCTGGGCTTCCGCTGGCACATCCCGGCCGACTACCACCACCGCCACGACACCCACCTCGATATCGTCGGAGCCGACACGGCCGGCTGGCAGATCGGCGACGAGGTGCGCGGCACCGTCGCCGAGGCGAAGGGCGTCATCTCGCAGGTCGATGCCAAGGGCATCTTCCTGCGCTACGCCTCGCGTTCGTACTACAACGAGTCGTGGGTCGGCGGCATCACCAACCTGACGCGCACGAGCACGCTGCCCAGCACCGGGCGCTCGCAGTGGGGGGCCAACAACAAGCTGCTGGCGATCTGGGCCGACGGCTACTCGGCCAAGGGCCTGGGACCGACGCTGATCTGGCAGACCGATCTGAACTGGGGCGACGGCAAGAAGGAGAGCATCTTCACCGTCGGCTACTCCGCCGGCAACCACACTGTCAGCCGCGCTCCGGCGACCGCCGGGGTGCTGGTCAGCGAGGCTGATCGCGGGAAATTCATCGACATCATCTTCCACGGCCGCTTCTGCAGCAAGCCCGGCGCCAAGGACGGGGTCATCCGCAGCTGGGTGCGCCGCGAGGGCGAGCAGGACTACCGCAGGCACCACGACATCGCCAATGCCGAACTCGATAGGCGCAGCGACGCGCCGGCCGGCCAGCAGCAGTGGTGCAACGGCTACCTGATGGGCTGGGCCAACTCCGGCTTCGACCGCGACACCACCTTCCACATGTCGCGCATCACTTGGTCGGGGAGCGAGCCGGCGGAGCTGACCGGCCGCTGAGCCGCTTCAGCGCTTGCCTTTGGCCGCCGGGAACTGGTCGGCGACGTCGATGGCGGCGGGGATGCGCACCTCGGCCTTGGCGCCGGGCGGGGTGACGCTGGCGGTCAGCGGGCCGCTGGTCGGC
This sequence comes from Planctomycetota bacterium, assembly GCA_022841245.1. GTDB lineage: Bacteria > Planctomycetota > UBA11346 > UBA11346 > UBA11346 > UBA11346. Next base: position 26,755 of record JALHRW010000002.1, on the reverse strand, counting down.
ATCGATACCTTCCAGGTGTGGCCGGCCGGGCCGATCTCCAGCCGCACCTGCGGCTTGTCGTCGAGCAGCTGCACCGGCGCCATCGCCGTCGCGCCTTCCTTGGTGACCTGGAAGACGTGCAGGAACATGGTGCGTTCCGCGGCGGGGGCGGCGACCTCCAGGCGCCAGCGGCAGAACGGCGGCTTGGCGCGGCCCGGCGTGGCGTGGTCGTACTGCGCGGTCGGCTCGAGCGGATGGCCCCAGTTCATGTGCCCGTCGCCACCGCGCTTGGTGATCACCGCCTCCTTGGGCAGCAGCGTGCGCAGGAACATGCGGCTGCGGCCGGTGCTCTGCACCTTGACCTCGGGACCGAAATCGTCGGGCAGGCTCAGCCAGGTGCTGGTCAGGTCCGGGCCGGCGTGCTCGCTGACGTGGCCGGGCACGCGCTCGGTGGCGGTGCCGGAGACGGTCGGCTCGTCGGGCACGTGCAGCATGAAGTGCTTGGCGAACGACGCCTGGGTCGAGGCGACGCGATCGCAGACGACGAAGAACTCGTCCCCGCCCGGCTTGCCGCGCAGCCAGAGGAACTGGCGCGTCACCTCGCCGGCCTTGGCTGCGTTGTAGCCCTTGGTCAGGTCGGCGGCGGCGTAGGTGTATTCGCTGGCGTGCGAGAACGCGACCATGCTGCCGCGCTCCTTGATGCTGTTGTCGTAGACGTGGCGGAGCAGGCCGCCGTCGTTCTCGTTCTTCTCGTTGCGACGGAACTGCTCCTTGGGATCGAAGATGGTCAGGACGTTGAAGGCGAGCGAGCCGCCCCAGTAGTGATCGTCGTCGTTGCCGCCCTGGCCTGCGCCCTTGGAGACCAGGCCGCCGCGGCTGCTGATCATGAAGTGGCCCTCGTCGTCGTGCTGGTGTCCGACACGGTGCGGACCGGCGCCGAAGAAGGCCCAGGTGGCGTCGGGGTCGTCCCAGGCCGAGCGCATGAAGACGTGGCCGGCACCCTGCAGCAGGTAGCCGAGCGGCAGCTTCGCTTCGCCGGGCGACAGCGCCTTGACCGACGGGTCGTAGCCGACCACGCGCTGCCACGGAGCCCACTTCCCCGCGCCCCGCGCATCGGCGCGGTCGGCGCACCATTGCGCCAGTGGATCCTTGAGTGCGCGGGCGACGAAGGGGGCGACGACGCCGAAGCCGGAGTCCTCGCCGCCGCCGCCGTCATCGAGGTAGGCCTGGCGGCCGTTATGCGGCAGCTGCAGCAGGACCAGCCAGCGCGACATCTCGTTGAGGTAGCTCCACGGCTTGCCGGCGGCGAAGAGGTTGTCGCCGGTGGCGGTGCGCCAGGCCTCGAAGGCGAGGGGGACGACCTGGATGGGGCCGTAGGCGCCGTGGCCGTGGCTCTCCGACCACGAGCCGCCCATGGCGTCGAAATAGGGGATGCAGTCGCGCGGGATGCGCGTCGCCCACGAGGCGAGGAATGCCTTCGCTTCGGCTTCGCGGGCGGTGCCGGCGCCGGTGATGGCCAGGCTGATGAACAGCTTCTGGGTGATCGCGTCGCGGCTGTGCATGACGTTCAGGTGGCTGGGGCCCCAGGTCTGGTTGTAGTCCCAGCTGCCGGCCTTGAGCGTGATCGCCGCTTCGTTGGTGAACCAGGTCAGCCATCCGCCGAGCGCGTCGCCGTAGCGCTTGCGCTGCGCCTCATCCATGGCGTCGTAGATCCAGTCGTAGGCCAGCGCGTGCCAGCCGAAGACGCAGTTGTCCTTGTTGCCCAGCATGCGGCCGTCGCCCCAGGCCTTGAGGATGACCTCGGCGTAGGGCTTGGCGTTGCGCCCCGCCTCGCGCTCGACCAGGTAGGCGAGGCCGCAGGACATCAGGTCGGTGGGCGTGCCCCACTTGTTGTCGAGGTAGCGGATGCGGCCGTTCTTCACCGCCGCATCGGCCTGCTCCTTCATGTTGGCGTACTCGCGGGCGAGCGGCCCGGCGCAGCGCGCGGCGAGGGCGGGCAGCCCGGCCTTGTTGACCAGGATGCGCGGATGGGTCGCGGCCACGCCGTGCTCGCCGGCGGCGGCGCAGACGGCGAGGAGGCAGGCGATCAGGATGCGCATGGGGCCTCCACGGTCTGGCAGTTCTCGAAGATGTCGCAACGCAGCGCATCGTCGCCGACGCGGCTGCGGATGGTGCGGTAGCGCAGATACGGGCGGATGCCGGCATCGGCGCAGCTCTGGCTGCGGTGGCAGCGCAGGGCCGCGGCGCCGAGCTCGGCCGGGCTGCGTCCGTCCAGGGCCGGTTGCGGCGCGAACCAGTCGGGGTGCCAGGCGTCGGCGGCATCGCTGCGGGCGTAGATCTTGCACGGTGTCGCCGGATCACCGGCGGCATGCAGCTCGTCCCATGCGTCGACGCAGGCCCAGCCGGCGGCCATGTGGTTGGGGTGGCCGTATTCACCGGTCTCGGGGTGATGCGCGAAGACGACCCTCGGCCGGAAGCGGCGGTAGAGCGATGCGATGTATGCCTTGGCCGCGTCGCGTCCGCCCCAGCGCTCCCATACCCAGGCCAGGCTCTCGAAGCGGCCCGGCCCGACGTAGCCGCAGTCGGGGAAGCTGCCCAGCACCGGTTCGCCGGGCAGGCCGCAGGCATGCAGGCTGGCACGCAACTCGTTCTCGCGCTGCGCTGCGATCTCCAGGTCCGCCTGGCGGGTCAGGCAGGCCACCGCCACCGTGCGACCGAGGACGAGACTGTGCGGGATGATGGCGCCGAAGGTGGCGACCTCGTCATCGGGATGCGCTGCGACGACCAGGAGATCGACAAGTTTCATGGTTGGCCTGCGAGATGGGCGCGCAATTCCGCGATCGTCGCCCACGAGGTGCGCGGGGCGTAGGGCAGGACGCCGCTGGCGCGGAAGGCTGCCGCGAGCCGCGTGTTCAGGCAGCCGCGGGCATTGAGGAACTGGCCCCAGTAGCCGTAGTGCCACTGCACGTCATGCAGCGGCGGGCCGAGACGTTCGCTCCAGCAGGCGGGCAGCAGCGCCAGCCAGGCCGGGTGGGAGTTGAGCCAGGTCTCGGTACGCACGCGGTTGGCGCCGATCGCTTCGGCGCGGTCGAGCAGCCGGCGCAGGCAGCCGGGCAGATAGGCGGGATCCTCGAAGATCGAGCGCGGCGCGATCGCGTTGGCGATGTGCATGAACACCGTGCCCGGCTCGGCGGGCGCGCAGTCGTGGAAGCGCAGGCTGCCGTAGGTGTAGTCACGCAGGTGGTCGCGATCGATCTCGAGCTGCAGGTCGAGCGCGGCGCGGGCATCGATGCGCGCAGCGAGGACGGCGTGCGCCTGCTCTTCGAAGGCGTCGGCATCGCCGCAGCGCGCGTGGATCGCGGCCAGCTGCGCCGACAGCGCGGCCCAGATGCCGCCGGGATCGCTCGGCTCGGCGACCAGTCCGCCATGGTTGAGGTCGGTCTTGCGCCAGATGTCGACCCGCTTCGCCAGCGTCTCGGCGAATGGCTCGCTGGGATGCGTCGCACACCAGCGATGCAGGAAGTGCAGCTGCAGGCGCACGAGGCCATACAGCATCGCGCGGTGCTCGTCGATGGTCTTGTGGTAGGTCACTTCTTCGCAGGAGCCATCGGCCCGATGTAGGTGGTGGCGACGACGAGGTGGTCGAACCACACGGTGGCCCGCTCGGTGTCGAGCGGATATTCCGGGTGCTCCTTGGCGTAGCCCTCGGTGCCCTTGAAGGCGCCCTCGTTGACGTAGTTCTCCAGCTTGAGGATGTTGATCTTCACCGCCGGATCGGTGCGCCAGCGGAAGCCGCCGAACGGCTTCTGCTTGTCCGGCTGGTCGGGGCGGATGCGGAAGTTCTCGCGTATCCAGTAGCCGTCCGGCGTGCCCGGGCCCCACTCGCCGACCAGCTTGCCGTCGACCCAGAAGCGCTGCGAACCGTCGCTCTTGTCCGGGGCGGAATTGAGCTTCACCGACCATTCGATGCAGATCCATTCGCCACGCTTGATCGGTTCCGGCGTGGCGGGGGCGAAGCGGTTGCCGTAGTACGGGTTCGGCTTGCCGTTGCTCTCGCCGCCTTCGGTCTGCCAGGAATGCATCTCTGGCCAGTAGGTGTAGAAGGCCCAGAAGCCCGGCAGCGGGTAGCTCTTGCCCGGCCAGGTGTGGGTGAGGTAGCCGACCGGTTCGAGTCCGGTCATGAACCAGGTGTCGGGCTTGGTGCCGGCGCGGCCGACCCACCAGTTCTTCACGTCCTTGTCGCCACCCAGCTTGACGAAGTGGGCGAAGCCGCCGGCCTTCTCGTCGAAGCGGACGTAGATGCGGGCGAACAGCTCGTCGTAGCCGGGCTTGAGCACCTTGTAGAGCGACCCGCCCTCGTTCTTGCCCTTGGTCGCGGTCATGCGCATCGCCGTGCCCGGACGACCGACCGTCTTCACCTGGGCGTCGAAGGCGAGGGGGCCGTCGTCACCGACCTTGGAGACATTCTGCCAACGCGCCTGCAGGTCCGGCTTCTCGAAGTCCTCGCTGAAGACGACGGCCGGGTCCTTGTCGATGCCGACGTCACCAGCGTAGCGCGCGGCGATGCCAGGCTCCTGGGCGGCAAGGGCGGCGAACAGGACGGAGCAGGTCAGGTAGCGCATGTGGCCTCTAGAATGGTTAACCTATGGTGCACCTAACACAGAATGCGGCACAATCCCGGTCGTGACGCTTCCGCTTCAACGCTCGATGCTCGGGCAGGGCAGGACGTCGTCGATCCGGCCGGTGATGCGGCCATCGAGCCGGCCGATCATGCGCTCGACCGCCAGCGTGGCGAGTTCCTCGCCGAAGGCGTGGATGCTCGACATCTGCGGCTGGGTGAACGAGCCGATGTCGCCGTCGTCGAACGAGGTGACGGCGAGATCCTGCGGAATGCGCAGGCCGAGGCCGGGAGCGCTGCGCACCAGGGCCAGGCCGATGGTGCTTTCGCTGGCGACCACGGCGGTCGGACGCGGGGTCACCGCGAGGAGCTGCTGCGTCAGCTGCTCCTCGGCCGGGCTGGTGCGGTGCAGGATGCGCGGCTGCAGGCCGAGCTCCTCGATCGCTTCCAGGTAGCCGCGCTCCTTCTCGGCCAGGTCGAAGGAGGTGGCATCGTGGCGGTAGGTCGCCAGGGCGATGTGCTGGTGGCCGGCCTTGGCGAAGCGCCGCACGGCGTCGGCGGTGCCGGCGCGGATGTTCCGCCGCACGCTGTCGACCGCCAGGGACGGCGGGCATTCGGCGACCGCGATCAGCGGCCGGTCGGCGCGCAGGCGCTCGATCACCGGGATGTCGACGTTGCCGAGGTAGATGATGCCGTCGGGATCGACCGCCAGCGCATCGCGCACGAAGCGCTCGGCGCTCTGCGCCGGATCGAGCTTGTCGTCGCCGACCACATCCTTGAGCGTGGTGACGTGCAGGCGCACGCGGTGGCTGGTGACGGCGCTGTTCATGCCGGCGAAGAAGCGGGTGAATACCGGATCGCGGCCGAGATCGGCGAACTTGTAGAAGCACAGCGAGAGGGTGGCGTCGCGGCGCTGGTCGAGGCGCTTGACGAAGGTGCCCTGCCCGCGGCGGCGCTCCAGCACGCCCTGCTCGACCAGCAGACCGATGGCGCGATTTGCAGTTTTGAAATCGGCGCGGAACTCCTCGGCCAGACTGCGTTCGCCGGGGACCTTGTCCGGGTAGGCGCCGGTGCGGACGCGCTTCAGGATGGTGTCGGCGATGTCGCTGGCCTTGCTCACGGGCTCTCCTCGTACCTTGGCTGGCGCACCGCAGGTGATCCAGGCGCAGGCACGGTCAAGCGGATTCGGCCGCGATCGCGGCGTGGCGGAACTCGTCGAGCTGGACCACGGCTCCACGTTCGGCTGCGCTCTGCGCCGCCACCGCGACGGCGATGGCCTCGCGGGCGGCCTGACCGTCGACCTCGACCGGGCCGGCGCCGCGCACCGCCTCGGCGAACTCGCCGAGCTCCTCGCCGAGCGGATCGTCGGCCCCGCAATCGATCTCCTGGAAGGTCCAGGTGCGCTCGTCCTTCACCCGGATGCTCGGACCGTGGCCGGAGTAGGCGATCGAGCGTACGCTGCCGCTGATGGTGAAGGAGGAGTTGTTGTGCTCGAAGCCCGAGGTCAGGCTGCCGATGATGCCGCCGCGGAAGCCGAGCACCGAGACGGTGGTGCCCGGCATGGCCGGATTGATCGCCAGCGGGATGGTCAGCGTCGCCACCGTCTCGGCGCGACCGAAGAGGTAGTTGAGGATGTCGATCTTGTGGATGCCTTTGTGCAGCAGCGGGCCGACCCCGCGCGCCGTGTCGAAGCGCCAATCGTCCTTCGGCCAGATTCCGACCAGGTTGCCGCAGTGGTTGGCCTCGAAGGCGAGGACGCGGCCGAGCGCGCCGCTGGTCAGCATGTTCTTCATCCGTCGGTAGACGCTGTGCCGACGCTCCTGGTGACCCACCGCCAGGATCACGCCGGCTTCGGCGCAGGCGGCGATCATGCGATCGGCCTCGTCGAGGGTGTTGCACAGCGGCTTCTCGACGAAGACGTGCTTGCCGGCGCGCGCCAGGGCGACGGTCTGGTCGCCGTGCGTGTCGTTGGGTGTCGCCAGGACCACACCATCGATATCGGGATCGGCGCACAGGGCCTCGAACGAGTCGTGCTGGCCGCAGGCGAAGGTCCGGGCGAACGCGTCGCGGGTGGCGGCGGTGCGGGTGAAGCACGAGGCTATGGTGATCCGCCGTGGCTGCTTGGTGCAGGCAGTGGCGAGTTCCTGCGCGAATTTGCCCAATCCGACGAAGGCCAGTCGGGCCGGCCGACGTGTCCGGCGCTGTGGTGCACCAGTGGCGAGAGGGAGGCTTTCCAGATTGTGTGTAAGTGAACCCATGGTGCACCACACTATATGGTTGGAGGCAGCTATGCGACTGATATCTGCAAGTTGCTTAGGGGTAATGGGTAGCTTCATCAGGATGGCGGAAAACAGTTGCTCTTTCAAGCAAAATATCGATAAAGCGATGGCCGGAATCGGGTTGAGGAATGACGCAATAGGCGTTGTGAGGCCAGTGCCGCGCGATATATGGTGCACCATGGGATCGCCATACGCCACGGCGCGATGGACTGGGCAACCCGGTTGGTCCGCCTATAGTGGACGCATGGCGACGGCGCGCGGCGGATTCACTCTGATCGAAGTGCTCGTCGTGGTCGGCATCATCACGTTGCTCGCTGGCATCCTCATCCCTGCCGTCGGTCTGGTGCGCACCCGCGCAAGGGTTACCGAGACGAAGCAGACGCTGCGGGAATTGCAGACCGCCTTCGACCTGTACCGCAACGAGGATGCCCGCCGCCGCTTCCCGGCCGTGGCGGTCGACCTGTCGATCGGCACAGCGCTCCAGGAGCATCTGGAGGACAAGCGCATGTGGCAGCGCAGCCAACGGAAGGTCGATGTCGATGGTCGCCTGCTCGACCCCTGGGGCGCCTTCTATCGCTACGCCCTGGCCAGGCCCGTGCCGGCGACTGGATCGACGGAACTGTCGGCTTGGAACTGGGACGCCGCGGCCGGTCGCGAGCGAGGCTGGGGGGTGCGGCCGGATCCGACCGATCCACTCAAGCGCATCGAAGGTGCGCTGCCGTTCGCCTATCTCTGGTCGCTTGGGAACGGCGGCAAGTCCGAGGACGCGGAACGCTGGATCCTGTGCGAGGGCGGACGATGAGGCGCCGCGGATTCACCCTGATCGAGCTGATCATGGTGATGGCCATCATCACCGTGCTGATCGGACTGGCGGCGCCGATCACCGTGCTGGCGCGGCGCACGGCAGCGCTGACCAACACTCGGGCCGTGCTGGCGAAGGTGGAGACCGCGATCGGCCTGTTCCAGGCCGACATGAACGTGCTGCCGTTCCAGGACCATCCGACCGCCTCGGCATTCCCCGCCGCCGACAATCGCCTGGCCTGGGTCCTGGGACACGCGCTGACCACTGCCGAACGCCAGGATCTGGACGACGACCTCGCCACCGCCAAGGCTGCGTACCAGCTCGGTGGTTCGCATGTGTTCGGCCAGGCCGATCTGAATCCGGAAACCGCGGCCGGCGACCTCAAGCCGCCGCATGTGGCGATGGTGAACCGCATGGGGGCGGAACGCGCGACGCTGGCCATCCTCTCCGGAAACACCGCGGTCACCGGTCTGCGCAACAAGCCGACCACGGCGGTGGTGCCGAATCCGAAATCGCGCGGCTATGCCGATGCCTACCTCGATGGCTTGGCCGTCGACGTCAGGCAGGGCGATGCGGTGGTCGATGCCTGGCGGCGGCCACTGGTCTACATCAGCCCTGTGCTCCCCGGCATGCGCTCGCGTGTGCCAGCCGACTGCAGCTTCTTCGTGCGGCTGGACTGGTATGGCATGACGGGCAGTGGCCGGCTGCCTGCCAGCACGGCGGCATCGGACATGCGCACCACGGCTCCGCCGCGCCTGTGCCGCACCTTCGAGCTGGTCAGCATGGGCCCCGACGGGCTGATCGCCGCGCAGCGTGATGAAGTGGCGAATCGCGACAACGTCGCTCTCAGGACGATCCGCGGAGAGCTGCCGTGAGGCGGGCCTTCAGTCTGGTCGAACTGCTGGTCGTGCTGAGCATCGTGCTGCTGCTGATGGGTATCGGCATGCGCTCGATGAAGCGCGATGAGAAGGACGCCCAGGTACGCGGCGCTGCCGAGGGCCTCGCCGCGGTGCTGCGCCAGACGCGCAGCCGGGCGATGAGCGAACAGGCCGCCTTCGGCGTCGTCTTCAACATCCAGAACCAGCCCGGTACCTCGGGGCTGGTGCTCAACAACTGGTCGGGTGGCCATTGGTACCGGGTCATCGGACCGCACCAGCTGGGCGGCAACCTGAATTCGCGCGCCCTGATCGCGCCGGTGTGGAATCTGCGCGACGACGCCAATCGCCATTTCCAGCCGAACTTCCCCGACTACATCGCCAATATCGCAGACAGCTGGGTGAGCGAGCCGGTGCGCCTGCCTGCGCGGCAGGTGCGCTTCCTCGCCCTGGCCGACATCGATGAGGGGCCGCGCCGCACCCAGGCCCCGCGCTTCAACAATTCTCCTGGCCCGATCGACATCTATTACGGGGATGGCGGCGAACGGACCTATCCGCGTCCCTGGTTCGGCTGGTTCGATCCGGCGGCGAAGAAGTGGTGGCCATGGGGCGGCTACCAGCAGGCGGTCAAATATTCCGGTTTCTACTACGAAGGTAGCGGCGGCCCGATCGGCGATTCGCGCAATCCAGACAGCCGCGTGTTCAACAACAGCTTCCGCCGCGCGGAGCTGCTCGATGGCGTGTTCCAGGATGTCGACATGAACGGGGACGGCGATGTCGACGACCTGCGCGAACGGGAAGTCGGCTTTGCGCTCTGGCGGATCGGCGAGCCGCGCCCGCTGGTCAACGCCGACTGGATGGATGCCTGCATCGTGTTCAATCCGCTTGGCCAGGCGACCTTCCTCGAGTGGAACCAGGGGCGTCGGACCTATGAGCCGGTGCAGTCCACGGCACCGACGCCAGGAGACGAGAACTGGCCGCAGTTCCGCAAGAATGGGTGCAATGACCGGGCCAAGAACTGCAGCGATCAGAGCCTCGTCGACCAGGGCGGACAGGGCAAACAGTACACCATCAGCCGCTGGGACTACCTCCAGGAGGACTGCAATGCCGAGGTGGTGCATTTCGAGGGCCACAATGCCGGGTACCACATCACCTTGGGACCAGACGCCGTGGTCGACGGCAATGATTTCCCTGATGCCCGGGCGGTGCTCGATGCGATCACGCCAGCCTATCGCGTCTACGTCGGGTCATCGGGTGCGGTGCAGGTGATGCGGGTGCAGCGCCGCCAGGACGCCTACCTGGACGGGCATGCGGTGTGGCCGGCCAATCCCAGCGATTGGCTGCAGACGTCGGCGGGCAATCCGGTGTTCCGCCGCTGCCGACTCGGCTGGCTGCATCAAGACAAGGCAACGACCGGCTATGCCCTGCAGCGTACCGGGAAACCGATCAACTATATCGTCACCGAGCGCATGCTTGCGGACCGCATCTGGTGGTTCGACGAATGAGGCGCGCCTTCACCCTGCTGGAAATCCTCGCCAGCCTGCTGCTGGCGGTCATGGGTGTGGCGGCCGTCATCGGCATGATGCGCTACGCCACCCGCCTGGGCGTGACGGCGCAGTTGCGCATGACGGCGGTCGCGGCGGCCGAGACCGTCCTCTACGATCCGCTGCCGGGAGGGCGTACGGCGGATGCCGGTGATGCCGACAAGGATGGTTGGTACGGTTCTGGCACGCTAGCGGTCACGGCGGCAGCGACCTACGACTTCTCCGTCTACGGCTGGCTCGACGGCTATTACGTCGTGCGTCAGGAATCCTCGAGTGCCGCCGACCTCATCGATGATGCCAGCCGTTGGTCGATGGTGACGGTGCATGTGTACGCCGGTCAGGAGGACGAGCACCTCACCTCGATCCGTCGACGGGTCCTGCGTTGCATTCCGCGGGGGCCCTGATGCCGCGTCGCAACGGCTTCACGCTCATCGAACTGCTGATCAGCATCGCCATCGGCCTGGCGCTGATCGCTCTGGGCACCAACGCCCTCTTGCACGTCAGCCGGGCGTTCAATCGCAATATCGCCATGCTGCAGGCTTGCGATCTGGCGGCGTCCATCCACCAGCGGCTCGCCCGGTCGCTGTCGGCGATGTACCACCCGGCCCAGGTCCGGTTGCGCGTCGATCCGGGCGAGAGCCCGGCGGTGTGGGACGATGGCAATGAGGTGGTCGAGCTGACCTGGATGTCGGCCCAGGGTGATGTGGACGAGCCGACCATGGACGTCCAGCCGGGCCACGTATCCGATCTGGTCTGGAACCGCCTGCGCTGGACTGGTCGTGGCAGCGGCAAGGACGGCGGCCGGTTGGAGTACGCCGTGTCCAGCCCCATTCGCTTGTCTCAGTCCATCGCTTCACCGGCGGCCTCGACCAGCTCCGGGTCGGTCCGTACCGGTCCGCAGGCGCGGCGCGACCGTCGCCGGGACATGGACGACAATGACCTGCGGCACCTGCCAGGTATGACGGCAGGCGTCTATGCCGCCTTGCAGTTGCCGGGCAACGGCGCCGATCTGGACCGCAACCTGCGGCTCATGCACTTGCCGTTCAACCAGGTCCGCCGACTGGTCATCGAGTGGGTCGATGGCGATGGCTATGCAGTCCGCGCCGGCCCCGATTCCGGAGTCACCATCCGCAACCGTCTCGGCGCCGCGCAGGTGCCGATCGGCCAGCCCTGGGCCGACGGGTTCAATCACGTCCTGGATGGGGCTTGGCTCGACGCTCGCCCGCTCGCCGCCGTCGGCAGCGCCAGGTTGGCATCGGCGCAGCGCCCGCTCCTCATGCGCATCTCGTTCGGGTTGGTGACCGCCAACCAGCTCGAACCGGCCGACCTGGCGCATGAGCCGTCCCGCACCTGCACCTTCACCATCCGTACCGCCCCCATGCTGCCGGAGTTTGGCCCATGAAGACCGCATCCGGACTCGTCTTCCTCACCATCCTCGGACTGCTCGGCATCATCATCGCCTTGGCCTTCGCCATGCTGGTCTCGGCGCGGGCGGCGTATGCAGGACAACGCACCCTGCAGGCCCCGGCGCTCGCCCAACTCGCCGCCCAGGAGGGGGTCGATCACGCCATCGGCGTGATCCGCAGGCAATTCGACAACCGCAAGGCGATCCCGACGCAGCTGACCGATGCCTGGCGGACCCACTTCTGGCCGATTGATGCGATGAAGGTTCGGTACACCAGCCCGCCGTCGAGTCAGAAGGCGCCGTTGGGCGAAGCGGGATCGCCAGAGGATGTCAACGGGAACGATGTCCAGTGGGAGAGCCGGCTGCTCGATCTGTACATGGACCGCCACCCGAGGGGCAGCGGCTACCGTGAACGCGACAATGCCATCAGATATGGCTACCTCCTCCACAGCGGGAATGCTCGCTGGTACGAGCCGGGGGTGCTGACAACGGATCCGTTGGCACAGCCGCTGTCCTTCCATCTGCCGCATCCCTGTCCGTCGCAGCCCGCCAGTCTCGATCCGGCGCGACGCGCTGGAGAGAACTGGTCGCCGGACATCAATGCGCCATTGTGGTACGATGCGTCCTTCGTCGCCACCGAGGATCCGGCGCAACGTCGCTACCGCTTGCGCTATGCGGTGGCTGTCGAGGACCTCGGCGGTCATCTGCTGGCCGCGGCTCCTGGATCCTACGATCCTGCGGCCCGCTCCGCTGCCGCCACCCCCCCGACGGTGCCGGCGGATGCCGACCAGACGCGTGCTGCCGAAGTTGATCCGGTGCTCTCCCGACGCTATGCCGGTGCGATCAACAATCTCGCACGGCACACCCATCCGTCGAGCGTGGGAAATTATGGCGAATTGCTCGATCTCGCCTTCAGCGGTCTTGGAACGCCGATGGTGTCGCCTCCCGGGTCGGATTCGGGCACCGGCTTGTCGGGCGGGCGATCCCGACGTCTGCTCGGAGGGGTTGGCCCCGCCGGCGATCTGCAGCGTTGGCAGGACTACATCAATGCGACCGATCCTGGCGAAGCGGACAGACGCCCCAACGCGCGCAGATCGGACAGTGGCGTATTCGACTATTTCGCCCTGGGCCCGATGCCCAGCTTCCATCGTATGCATCTGCAGCAGATGACGACGGATGGGAACATCTGCTGGCTGCAACTGCTGTTCACGCCATTCGGCAGGATCCCGGAGCCGGCGGCAACTCCGATGGCGTGGAACCAGGGCTATGTCGACTGCCCCTGGCGGATCAACCTGCCCACGGCGGCGCCACGCGCGCTCGCCCAGATGGTCACCGCTTACATGCCAGCCGAATTCCTTGCTCGTGCCTATCTGAAGAAGAAGAAATCCAACTGGACCGGTTCGACCTGGGATGATGCCGGTTGCCCAGATGAGGACGCGCCTGTCGGCAATCCGTGGATGCTGGAGGCCCACCATGTGCGGCTCTTCTCCGCCATGGCTGGGGAGGCCTACTTCGCGGATCGTGGCGGGATCCATCCCGGAGCTCCGTATCCGGGCAGCGATCTGGCGAGTATGCCAGGATGGGCTTCGGATCTGGGCATGCGAGTGCTGTCCCACAATGAACCCGACACCGTCATCACGATGTGGGACAAGACCTGTCCGATTTGCGATCCGAATGGTGACGATATCCAGAATCCAGCGGAAAGGCCAGGTGGCTCGCCGTGCAACCACCCTGGATCAGGCCCCGGGGGATGGGAGCCCCATTCGTGGTTGGATCGCAATGGGAACGCTTTCTGGGATTCGACGAGGTATCTTGATGATGCAGGCATCAGCCAAGTTGGATCGGATGCGACGTATACCATCCCGCTCAAGAATGCGCTCTCGGAAACGGTGCTGAAGCAAGTGCAGAACGCGGCGATAACCGATGGCGCGTACATCGAACTGGTGAATCAGACTTCGTACTTCGTTACCTATTGGCAGGATCTGCATGCCTCGATGATGAATGCTCTCGCGTTGGCCCACTGGGCCTGGTGCGACAAGTTGGTTGGTGCTACATCGTTGACCCCTGGTTCGGGTGTGCCGCGTTGGCCTTCGTCATCGACGGCGAGGTACATACCTGCAGGATACTTCCCGGTTGCCGACGCACCGAACTTCTCCGTTGACGGCTTCGCCCGTGACCGTGACGTCGATGGCGATGGTGTACCGGATGTGCCGTCGACCTTCGATACGGTGCGTGAAGTAGACGCGCAATTCCTTCGGAATCTCGGAGAAAGTCCGCTTGAATATGCAACGGGTAGCCGCCCGACGGTTCCGGTGGATGGTATTCGCGTCTTGAAGGGAACGAGTGAGAAGCCGCCGGCGATAGAGTTGGTGGATATGACGCCGTTGGCCACGGTACAGAGCGCGACGATCAAGACGATCCGTCTGGGTGGTCAGACCGATGAGGCCGGTTTGATGGAGCTGGTGGTCAACGACATGCGCATGAGCTTCTTCGGCGCCAGTCCATCCTACCCCGACTTCCGGCCGCTGGATCTCGATGATGACGGCATCGTGCGCTGCAGCTGCTATTCGGGGGGCAACGTGCCAGCCGCCAGCGTGGCCGGTGCTGCGATGAAGCGCTTCTCCCTGACCGGCTACATCGATTTCCAGAAGAGCCGGTTCTACCGCATCTTCGTGCGTGGCGAAGTGTTCGACGAGGTGCGTGGCGTCGCCATTGCGCAAGACAACCTCGAGACGGTGTACGTCGTCGATCCCGATGGCGATGTGGTGGACCGGAACTTCGTCTACAGCACGCCTGCCGTTCGTGCCGCCGGTACCGGCATGTCCGACAGCCACGTCCTCTTCCAGCGCTGGCTGCGCAATCGCTACCAGGGCCTGCGTTCGGCGGTGGATCAATGACGTCCCAAGCGACTCACCCGGGATTCGAAATAGACCAGTCGGGCAACCCCGAGCTGCGCCGCAATGAATTGTTCCCCGCCTACGAGGACCTGCGCGATCCCCGCTTCGCTGCGCTGCGTGCGCGCTTCGCCATCGACGAGGCCGTCGCCGGAGTCGAGGACGAGCTGGCGCGCATCCTCGCCCTGCGGCACTGGATCGCCCGGCGCATCGGCATCGAGGACGCCAATCCGACTCCGACCCTGCATGGCCACGCGGTCGCCATCCTCGATGCGGCGGCGCAGGGCGGGCGCTTCCACTGCGCGCATTTCACCGTGGTGCAGGACACGGTGCTCAACGCCTACGGCCACGTCTGCCGGCGGCTCGGCGTCGGCCCGGGTACGCTGCAGGACGGGCGCCACCACGGGGTCAACGAGGTGTGGGTCAACGCTCTGCGCAAATGGGTGGTGGTCGACGCCAAGTACGACCTGCACTACGAGCTCGACGGCGTTCCGCTCTCGGCCCTGGAGATCCGCGACCAGGTGCTGCGCGACGGCGCGACCGGCGTGCGACTGGTCTATGGTCCCGAGCGCCGCGAGGGGCCGCGCCGCGGTGGCGAGGACGCTTCGTTCTACCGCTGGCTGTCGTGGGAGCCCGGTACCGCCGCCTTCAGCTCGCTGCCGTGCAGCGGGCAGGCGAGCCTGGTCGTGCTCGACGACGAGGCCTTCCGCGCCGGCACCTGGATCCGCGACGGCAAGCCGCACTGGGCCTACGAGGCCGGCTTCTTCATCCGCACGGTGCACCGCTCGTGGATCGAGTGGACGCCGAACGTGCTCGCCTGCGATCTGCGCATCGAGAGCGGCCTGCTGCAGGTGCGCATCGATTCGTGCACGCCCAATCTCGCCGCCTACCAGGTGTCGACCGACGGCGCGACCTGGCAGGCCTGCCATGAACTGTTCTCGCTGCGCCTGCCGGCCAAGGGCATCGCGCTGTCGCTGCGCTCGCTCAATCTCGCCGGTGTCGCTGGTCCGCCGTTCCGGCTGGCGGTGCGGCCATTGCCGGTCAGCGGGGCGGCTCAGGATGTCCGGTCATGAGCGGGCCCTGGCAGGACGAACTGGAGGAGACGATCCGCGAGGGTCCGGCCGAAGCGACTGCCGCCGGCGGCACGCCCGCCTCCCGCTATGTCCTTGGTGGCGAACTCGGTCGCGGCGTCAGCGGACCGGTCTACGAGGCCTGCGACACGGTACTCGGCCGCCAGGTGGCGCTGAAGATGCTCGCCGCGACCACCGGTCGGCAGGGCGAGGCCTTCCTGCGCGAGGCGCGCATCACCGCCAGCCTCGACCATCCCAACATCGTGCCGATCTACGACCTGCTGGTCGAGCCGGATGGCAAGGCCTGCCTGACCATGCGCCGGATCGTCGGGCGCAGCCTGGGCAACGCGATCGCGCAGGCCACCAGCGGCGGCAGTGTCGCCGACCTGACCACGCCGGGGCAGGTGGTCGGCGTGTTCATCAAGGTGTGCGAAGCGATGTCCCGCGCGCACAGCCGCGGCATCGTCCATCGCGACATCAAGCCCGACAACATCATGCTCGGTCTGCACGGCGAGGTCCAGGTGGTGGACTGGGGCGAGGCCCGGGTCATCGGCGAGGCCTCGGCGTCGATCGGCCGGCTGGTCGGCACGCCGTACTTCATGAGCCCGGAGCAGGCGCGCAGCGAACCGGCCGACCGGCGCAGCGACGTCTACGCCATCGGCTGCTCGCTGTTCCAGGCCCTGCTGCTGCGCGTCCCCATCCATGAGGACGACCCCGCCGCGTTCTGGGAGCGCAAGCGCCGGGGCGCCGTCACGTGGCCGTCGCCGGCCGAGGAGCAACGCGTCGGACGCCAACTGCTCGCCGTGGTGCGCAAAGCGCTCGATCCGGATCCCGAGCGGCGCTACGCCGACGCCGGCGAGCTCGGCGCCGAGCTGTCGCGCTGGCAGCAGGGTCTGGCCCTGCGCGCCTACCGTCCCGGTCTGGCCGAACGCGCCCTCGTGCGCCTGCGGGCGCACGCCGGCCGCATCGCCATCGCGGCGGCGGTCGCGCTATGCCTGCTCGCCGCCGGCTGGTACGTCTATGGCGAACGCATGCGCCAGGTGGCGCGCTGGGGCGAGCCGCTGGTGGTCGAGGATTTCCGCGACGACGGCTGGCGCCAGCGCTGGGAAGAAGACCTCGTCGGCACCTGGGACCGCCGGCCGGGCCTGATGGTCAGCCGCGGCGGCTACGACTCGCGCCTGCGCCTGAAGCGGCCGCTCAATCCGCAGCTGGCCATCGAATACGACGCCGAATTCCTGCCCAACGCCGTGCCCGGCGACCTCTCGATCCAGTGGCTGGTCGATGGTCCCGATGACGGCAAGCCGAAGGCGGGCTGGGCGATCAAGGCCGGCGCCTTCCAGAATTCGCACTGCGCGATCCTGCGCCTGCCCGCCAACGAGTTCGTCGCCTTCTCGCCGCTGCGTCTCGAGCCGGGGCGGCGCTACCGACTGCGTGCCGAGATCGATGGCCGCAACCTCTCGCTGTCGATCGACGGGCGCAAGCTGCTGTCGTTCAACGACGACGTCACCACGGTGGGCAACGGCCACCTCGAGCTCTACGCCTACCATCCGGGCAAGGCCTTCTCCAACATCCGCATCTACAACCGCCAGCCGGCCGAGCTGATCAGCGTGCTGTCGGTCGGCGAGGCCGATTTCGCCGAGGGCCGCTTCGCCAGCGCCGAGCACCGCTGGGGCCAGGTCGCCGACACCATGCGCACCGGCGAGCTGGGCGCCGAGGCGCGCTATCTGCAGGGGCTCGCCGCCTTCCGCGACCAGCGCGCCGCGCGCGCCCTGGACCTGTGGTCGGCGCTGCCACCTGGCATCTGGAACGATCGGGCCGAGACCCACCGGCTGACGCATGCTGCAGCGGGTGACTGGGATCCCCGCATCGGCGAGCGTTTCGTCGCCCTGCACCGCCGCGCGCCGCAGCTGGCCACCATGCTGTCCAACCTCTGGCAGGGCTGGGCCCAGCGTTGGAACAAGATTCCAGGCGAGGCGGCGGAGGACGTTTGCGCCCAACTGATCGCACTCCGCCGCAGCTGCATGCCGGCCGACCAGGCGTCGGCGATGATCACCGCGAGCATGCTGGTGCGCCTGGACCGGGCTGAAGAGCTGCTGCGTGATCCGTACGTCCTGCCACGCGAGCGCTGCGCGGCTCTGCTCGCCTTGGGCCGCTGCCGCGAGGTGGCCGACAGCCCCGAGGCGCTGATCATCGAACGCGGTGAAGCCCTCGTCGAACTGGGTGATGTCGACAACGCCTTGGCCCTCGATGGCCTGGAGACCGGCCGCCGCGCCGTGCTCCTGCTCATGTCCGGGCGCTATCTGCAGTCGGAACTGGCGACCACGCAGGCTGACAGCGTCTATGCCCACATCGCGCGTGGTGAGGTGGATGCGGCCCTGGCCAGGCCAGGCTGGGCGCGCAATCGAGCCTTGCTCGCCTTGGCCGGCCGCTGGGAGGAGGCCGCCGATCCGGCCGGCGTCACCTGGGTGCCGTGCGAAGCGCTCTATCGTCTCGGCCGCTGGGAGGAGGGCTTCCTCACCGATTACGAACCGCGTCATCGCAAGCAGGCCCGTTGGCTGCGCGCCATCGAGGAAGGACGGGCCGAAGCCGGGACGCTGGGCGAGGACATCCGGCGCTCGCCGCTCGATCGCCACTGGTTCCTCCCGCTTTTCGCCATCCCGCTGCAGCAGGAGCTGGCCGGCAATGAGGGTGCCTGGCGGCGCGGGCTGACCGCAGCCCAGGCCTTCGATACCCGATTCGCCCGTCGCGCCTGGCATCTCGCCCGCTACTGCGACGGGACCGATCCGGTCCAGGCCCTGCTCGCCCAACCGATGCAGGTCGAGGCCGAAGCCTGGCGCATCGTGGGCGACGCGATGTGTGCCGACGCCCAGCGCGACACCGCCGTGGCCCTGGCCGGCTGGAAGGCCTTCCTCGCCCTACCCGGGCACAAGCGCCGGCTCGCCGCGCCGTGGCCGGATCCGTTGATCGAGCGCTTTGCCGAGTGGCGCATCGCCCAGCTGTCGCGCTGACGATCAGGCCGTGCGCAGCATGGCGTAGGCGTAGGCGCGCAGCGGTTCGGCCGTGCCATGGCCGTTGCCGTGGCAGAGCAGCGACAGGCGTTGCGGTGCGCCGAGCAGTTCGTAGACCCGCCGCGCCGCCAGGAAGCAGGCGGTGGTCGCCTCGATGAACGGGTTGTACGGATCGTTGAACGGCTCGATCAGCAGCAGCGTGCGTGGCGCGACCAGGGCGAGCAGTTCCGGGTATTCCCAGGGCGGTCGGCCGTCCTCGGCGATCGCGGCGTTGAGCCGGGGGCTCAGCGCCAGGCACGGATCGGTCGCGGTGTTGCGGTAGACGTTGGTCAGGTTCGGACTGACGCCGGTGGAGACGGCAGCAGCGTTGATGCGCTCATCGAAGGCTGCCAGGTGCAGGGCCGAGCGC
Source organism: Planctomycetota bacterium (assembly GCA_022841245.1). GTDB lineage: Bacteria > Planctomycetota > UBA11346 > UBA11346 > UBA11346 > UBA11346. Next base: position 7,872 of record JALHRW010000002.1, on the reverse strand, counting down.
CCACCGAGCGAGTTGCCGATGCAGACGGTGCGCGTCGGATCGGCGAGGGGGTGCGCGCGCAGCACGTCGACCGCGCAGCGCTGCACGTGCAGGCGCATGCCGTCGAGCGACCAGTCGGGGTGCGCCGCGAAGAAGCGCCGGTACAACGCCTCTTCGCCGTCCTTCCCGCACCAGCGGCCGAAGCCGAACTGGTCGACGGTGATGGCGAGGAAGCCGAGTCGGGCGAGTTCGATGGCGTAGGCCATGTCCGGCTTCAGCTCGGGCGCGGCGACGGCCTTGCAGGCGAGATCGCGGTTGGTGCCGTGGATGCACACCGCCCCGGGCAGGCCGGTGCCGCCGCCGTGGTAGAAGTGGCCGTGGCAGACCAGGCCGGGCAGCACCTCGAAGGCGATGTCCTCGCGCTGCAGACCGTACTCGACCAGGTGGCCTTCGCTGCGGCAGGCGACCGCGCCCGGCAGCGGGCAGGACGGCGTGCCCATGCTGGCGAGGATGCGCTGGCGGATGCGCGCCCGTCGCGCCGGCCATCCAGTCGCGTCGTCATCCCTGGTGATCACGTCGTCGAACATCGTCGGGTCTCCTGGTCAGCCGGCGCGGGCGAGGATCGTGGCGAACTCCTCGTCGGGGATCAGCGAACCGCCTGTGGCCCAGAGGATATGCACCGCTTCGTCGATGGCGCAGGTCTGGCGCAGCGTGGTGCGCATGGCGGTGCCGTCTGCCGAGGCGAGCAGCAGGCGCAGGCTGCCGACGCCGGCCGTAGCCGACGGTTCGAGTCGCAGGCCATAGTGGCGGTGCAGCGTGGCGACATGCGTGCACAGCTCCTCGTCGGTGACGGTGGCGCAACCGTCGAGCAGCGGCTCGACCAGGCGGCTGACCAGGCCGGAGACGCGCGGCACCGCAAGGCCGTCGGCCAGGGTCCGTCCGTGCAGGCCGAGATCCGCGGCGGCGATGCCGTCATGGCAGCCGCTGGCCAGGCCGAGCAGCAGGCAGGGGGCCTGCACCGGCTCGGCGGTGATGGCGAGCGCCCCATCGCCCAGGGCCAGGCGGGTGCCTAGCGCGACGCCGCCCGGTGCGCCGCCGACGCCGCACGGCAGATGCAGTACCAGCGGCCGGTTGGAATCGACCACGATGCCCAGTGCGGCGAGCTGCGCCCCGAGCCGGCGTCCGGCGACGGCATAGCCGAACAGCAGATCGGGCGAGTTCTCGTCATCGATGAAGCTGGTTCGCGGATCTTGCGCGGCCTCGGCCCGGGCGGTGGCGCAGGCGGCGAGGTAGTCGCCGGCGTGTTCGACCACCACCGCGCCCAGCCGACGCAGCCGATCGCGTTTCCACGCCTTGGCGTCGGCGGACATGTGCACGACGACGCGGAAGCCGAGGGCCCGGCCGGCGATGCCGATCGACATGCCGAGGTTGCCGGTGCTGCCGACGCTGATGGTGCGCTCGGCGAAGATGGCCCGGGCGCGCTCGCTGCCGAGCACCAGGCGGTCTTCCCCGATGCCCAGCAGCCCCTCTGCGGCTGCGACGCGCTCGGCGGCGGCGAGCACGGCATGGATGCCGCCGCGGGCCTTCACCGATCCGGATACCGGCAGGGCGTGGTCGGCTTTGAGCAGCACCCGTGCCGATCCCGCGCCGAGCCGCTCAGCGAAACCCGGCAGCGGGATGAGCGGCGATTCGATGAGCCCGGCGCTGGCGGCTAGCTCGGGGAAAAGCCGGGCGAGCAGGGGAGCGAAGCGGCGCAGGCGGTTCTCGGCATCGTCGATCGCCGCCGGGCACGCGGCGAGATGGGTTGCGAGCCTGGCCAGCGGTCGTCGCCCTGGGTTGCACCACAAGGCCGGTTGTGCGCTCGCAATGCGCGCGCCGAGGCCGACGGGGAGGCTGTTCATGAGGCGCGGGCCAGCCCCCGCGAGCGCTGGTCGGCGGTGCGCCAGAGCGTCGGCGCGGTGCCCTCGACATTCTTGAAGGCGTGCGAGAAGGCGAAGGTGTCGCGGTAGCCGAGCCGATTGGCGATCGACTTGATCGAAGCGTCGGTGGTCAGCAGCAGGCGCTTGGCCAGGGCCATGCGCTGGCGCAGGCCGTAGTCGCCGGGAGGGACACCGAGGTAGCGGCGGAACATGCGACTCAGGTGGGCCTCCGAGCAGCGGGCGTGGCGGGCGACGTCGGCCAAGCGCAGCGGCGAGTCGATATTGTCGTCGATGTAGGCCTTGCTCAAGCGTACGACTTCCGGCCAGGCCGGCTGTTCCTCGACCCGTTCGCCAAGCTGGGCCAGCAGTTCGTGCAAGGCCAGGCCGGCCCGCCGCGGGATGTCGCTGGTGCTGGCCATGCCTTGCAGGCTGCGGATGGCCGGGCCGATCGAGGCCTGGGCGATGTGGGCGCGGTCGGTCAGGCGATAGGCTGCGATCAACTGGGCGATCAACGGGCCGGAACAGTCGACCATGATGCCGGCGATGGGATGCGCCGGGTCGTGGTAGATCTGCACTCGGGCTTCGCGGTGGACGATGCAGACATCGCCGGCGCCGAGCTTGCGTACCGAGCCGTCGATCCAGGCGGTGGCATGCCCCTCCTCGATGTAGCGGATCGAGGTGTACGGATGCGGGCCCTCGTTGGCGATCTCGCCGGGGTGCCCGCGGAAGCGGCCGACGCCATGCAGGCGCCAGGCCGGGGCAGCCTGGGGCGGAGTCTCGCCGGCAGTGGTAGACGCGCTGGCGGTATGGCTGTGGTCGAACATGGTTCGCACTCCCTGTTGACGCGGTTGGGCACCCGGCCGGGAACGGCAGCGATAGCTGCTGAGGGGGACGTCAGTGATGCTAACCAACCAGTTGGTAATGTCAATTATGTGTGCAAGAGAATCTGATGTCCGGATGCGTGGCAAGGCCACCATCTGCCTCTGGAGCATCGTCGGTGCACCGGAGATAATGGTGATGTAAACTGACTAATTGTGACAATCAACGGATTGCCGTCCGGGCCCGCTGCAGATGCATTCCTGGGCCATGGCCAAACGTCTAAATAGAACTTATGTGACAGGCGGGTGCAACGCCGGTGTCGTGATTTCACATGGGAAAAGCAGCAAGAACTATGGCTGACCATAGGAGCACCGGTATGACTGCTGCATCAGCCATGGCTGGAGGAGTCCGATCCGTGCGCAGCAGCTGGACAGGTGGCGGCGAAGGGCTTTCTACCAGGGGAGGAGTCCGTGATTGAGGCGCACAGCGGCACGGCCTTCACCCTGAAGTCCGTCCTGTTCGGGTTGGCCGGGGTATGCGCCATAGTCGCTGGAGCGGCGATCAGCAATCTGATCGACAACAACCAGTCGTCGCTGATCGGCAACCATCTGCCGCCAGCGCCCTTCGCCTTCGTCGTCATCCTCGCCCTGCTGTGGAATCCCACCGCCGGACGGCTCGCCTGGCTGCGCTTCTCCACCCGCGAGCTGGTGGTCGCGCTCGGCCTCACCCTGCTCTGCGCCTGGGTACCCTATTCCAGCCTCTACCGCTACTTCCAGCGCGTGGTGGTTACGCCGCAGGTGCAGGCCGACGGTCGGCCGGACTGGCGCACGCACGACACCCTCGGCCATCTGCCGCAGGGCATATTCCCGCTCGACGGCAGCGCCGAGGCGACCGCGCTGAATGCGGCGATTGCGGCCGAGCGGGCTGCATCCGCAGCCGGCTCGCGCGATGCCGAGCTGGCTGCGGCTGGCACCGATCGTGCCGCCTACACCGTCGCCCTCGATCTCGCTGGTCTGGTGCCGCCGCGCCTATGGCTGGACGAGGAATCGCAGGAACTGGCGCGCAGCAACCTGCAGCGGGCCTGGGTGCGCGCCAACGCCGACCAGCCCGAGCGCTGGAGCGCAGCGGGTGCGTTGCTGCAGACGCTGCCAGCCAGCCTCGCCGACCCCGCTGCGCCAGCCGCCTGGCGTGGGGCGAGGACGCGCCTGACCGCCGGCATGAGCGAGCGGCTGCCGGCGGCGAAGCACGAGTTCGAGCGCGTCTATACCGGCTCGATGCAAGGTCTGACGGTGGGCGACCGCACCCTGCCGCTGTCCGAGGTGCCGTTCGGGGCATGGCTGCCGACCTTCGCCTACTGGGCGCCGCTGGTCATCTTCCTCGCTCTCGCGGTGCTGATGCTGTCGCTGCTGGTGCATCGCCAATGGTCCTCGCACGAGCAGCTGACCTATCCCATCGCCCAGGTCTCCACCGCGCTGCTGCAGCGCTCGCCCGGCCGGCTGATCAGCGACATATTCACCACACGGTTGTTCTGGTGGGGCTTCGTGCCGGTGCTGGGCGTGCACGCCATCGACTACCTGGCCATGTGGTTCCCCGGCCGCGTGCCATGGATCACCCTGCATTGGCAGAACTATGAAGCGATCTTGACCGTGCTGCCCGGCGTGGCGCAGAGCGGCGGGATCGAGAACCTGGCGCACGGCTCGATCTACTTCACCGTCATCGGCCTGGCCTACTTCATCGCCAGCGAAGTGTCGTTGAGTCTCGGCATCTCCGGCTTCCTGGTCGTGCTGCTGCACCTGCAGTGGTATGCCATCAGCGGCGATATCACCGACCTGGGCACGGCGCGCAGTGGCGCCTACGTCGCCTACGCCGGCGTGCTGCTCTACACCGGCCGGCATTACTACTGGAACGTGCTGCTGCGCGCCTGGGGCATGCGCGGTGGGGCGGCGGGCGACAACGCCGAATCGGTGTGGGCGGCCCGCCTCTTCCTTCTCGGCTTCGCCGGGCTGGTGTGCGTGCTGTGCGGCGCCTTCGGCATGGACTGGCTGGTGGCTCTGGCCTACGCGCTGACCCTGATGATCCTGTTCCTGGTCCTCAGTCGTATCGTCTGCGAGACCGGCATCCCCTTCCTGCAGGCGGGCTGGCATCCGGCGCAGCTGCTGGTCAACACCCTCGGCATCGGCGCCATCGGTCCCGGCCCCTTCGTGCTGATGTGCTATCTCGGCAGCTTCCTCACCATCGATCCGCGCGAATGCCTGATGCCCTATGCCGCCAACACCTTCAAGATGGCGGAGAACGTCGGGGTCAGGCGCTTCCCCTTCGCCATGATCGGGTTCGGAGCCATCCTCCTCGCGCTGGTCGTCGGTCTGGTCGCCACCTCGTGGGGCATGTACAACTTCGGCTCGGGCAAGGATGGCTGGGCGCAATACGCCGGTTCGCGTGCGCTTGACGGCGCGACGCGCGAGCTGGCCACGCTGGCGAGCACCGGTGAATACGCGGCCAGTGCCGCGGCCACCGGACTGGAGAAGATCCCGCTGATCGGCAGTGGCGCAGGCCTGGGCAAGGCCTTCGGCTTCATCGTCTTCGGCGCCATCGGCGTGCTCGCCTTCTCGGTCCTGCGCTACCGCTACGCGGGCTTCATGCTCCACCCGGTGCTGTTCCTCTTCTGGGGGACCTACCCGGCGACGCGAGTATGGTTCTCCTTCCTGGTCGGCTGGGGCGTCAAGACACTGATCGTCCGCTACGCCGGCGGCAGGATCTACCAGGATCTCAAACCGTTGTTCATCGGGTTGATCGCCGGCGAACTGATGGCGGCCAGCCTGGTCCTGGTCTGCGACTGGGCGGCCTTCCTGCTCGCCGGCCTGCCGTCGCGCACCTACATGGTATTCCCGGGCTGACCATGGCACCCATCGACGTCCGTCCCCAGTCGCGGCTGCCGCTCTCCCGCACCTTCGGCCTGTGCCTCAAGGGCATCCGGCACCGGCTGTTCCGCTCGGTCCTGACCACCCTGGTCATCGTCCTGGCGGTGGCGTTCTTCATGAACCTGCTCGCCGACAGCGTGGTCGCCCGCGCCGTCGATACCGGCGTGCGGGCGGAGATCCGCGCCGTGCGCCGCCCATCGGCTGCGATCGACAGCTGGTTCGGCCATCCCACTGCCGCCAACCTCGCCGCCCGCATCACCGCTGCCGGAGCGCCGCTTGCCGGATTCGCCGCGGTTGCGGGCTGGCCGGAAGCGGAGCTCGCCGCCCTGGCCGCTGCGTGCCGGCGCGAGCAGGCGCTGATCGCCTGGCTGGTGGCGATGGATTCGGGAACGCGTTCTATGCTGGTGCGCCGGGCCACCGATGACGAGGTGCTGAGCTGGCTGGCCGATGCGACCCGCTGGCGCGAGTTCGCCGACCTGGCGGTACGCGTGCGCACTCCGCCGCTGCCGCTCCCGCTGACCGAGGTGCGCGCCGCTGTCGATGCCGCTCCTGCCACCGTGGCTGCGCTGCAGCGCCTGCAGTCTGCCTGGCATGGCCGGGTCGATGCGCTCGGGCGCGACCTCGCGACGCTGTGCGGCGGCGCGGATGCCGACGCCTGCACCGCCTGGTTGGTTGCTGGCGGTGATGATCGCACCGCCGCCGTCCATGCAGCGCTAACCAAGCATGGCTTCGCTGGACTGTGGCCGGAGGCAGGCATGCGCAGCCTGCAGGATGACTTCCGCACCATGCGCCTGCGCGACAGCGTCTCGGCCGTGCTGCTGAGCGAGGACGGCCGCAAGCGCTGGCGCGAGAAGTTCGGTACCGCCCCGTCGTTGGAGGAACGGCTGCAGCGCCTGGAGGATCCGCGCGCCCAGGCCGTGGTCGGCGCGGCCTTCACACCGGCCCAGCTGAGCGAGGTGGCATCGGCCTTCCGCCACGAACGTCGGCTGGCCGCTCGCGAACTCGCCCTCGCCGGCAAGGTGGATCCGGACGGAGGGCTGATCAGCGTGCGGCAGGCCTTCCTCGTCGCCATATCGTTCGTCGTCTGCATGGTCGGCATCGCCAACGCCATGCTCATGGCCATCACCGAGCGCTTCCGCGAGATCGCGACGATGAAGTGCCTCGGCGCGACCGACGGCTTCATCCTCACGCAATTCCTCATGGAATCCGGCATCCAGGGCGCGTTCGGCGGCGCCGCCGGCATGGTTCTCGGCCTGGTCCTCTCCCTGCTCAAGGGCGGCTGGCTCTACGGCGGTCACCTCCTCTGGTACATGCCCTGGCTCGGCCTGGCCGTCGCTGGCGCGCTGTGCGTGCTCGCCGGCCTGCTGCTGGCGACGCTCGCCTCGGTCTATCCATCATGGAAGGCCTCGCGCATGGCCCCGATGGAAGCGATGAGGGTGGAATGATGTGCATTGCCCCTGTTCGTCGTTCGTGGTTCGTCGTTCGTGGTTCCGCACGTCGTTCCTGCGGAACGACGAACGACGAACCACGAACCACGAATGCGGCCGGAGGGCGCCCATGACCGCGCTTCCCGACGCCCCGCCGTTCAACGCCGCAGAATATGCCGTGGGCAAGCACATCCTGGTGCGCGCCCAGGGGGTGAAGAAGACCTACATGCGCGGGGCCGAGATCACCCACGCGCTGAAGGGCATCGATCTCGAGATCTTCCGCGGCGAGTACATCTGCGTGATGGGTCCCTCGGGTTCGGGCAAGTCGACCTTCTTCAACATGGTCGGCGGGCTCGACTCGCCCAGCGCCGGACGGGTGTTCATCGACGAGGTGGACATGGCGCAGCTCAACGCCCAGGAGCTGGCGTTCCTGCGCTGTCGCAAGATCGGCTACGTGTTCCAGAGCTACAACCTCAACTCGGTGATGACGGCGCTGGAGAACGTGACCCTGCCGATGACCTTCGCCGGCATGCACGCCGACGAGGCGCGCGAGCGCGGGATGAAGCTGCTGGCGATGGTGGGGCTCGGCGACCGCTGGAACCACCGGCCGAAACAGATGTCGGGCGGCCAGCAGCAGCGCACGGCGATCGCGCGCGCGCTGGCCAACGCGCCGAGCCTGCTGCTGTGCGACGAGCCGACGGCGAACCTCGACTTCGCCTCGGGCAAGGAGGTGCACCGCATCCTGCGCGAGCTGAACGAAGCGGGTACGACGATCATCTGCGCGACCCACGACCACGAGATGCTGGCGGT
>JALHRW010000001.1 GCA_022841245.1 Planctomycetota bacterium | reverse complement strand
TTCTACGAATCACTGTCGTCCAAGATGCTCTCCAACGGCTTCTTCGCTCGCATGCTGGTGCTGGAGGCGGGACGGCGCGGCACCGGGCAGGAAGCGACCACGCAGGACGTACCGGAGCCGATCCTGGTCATCGCGCGCGCCTGGGCCGCCTTCGCGCCGGTCGCCGGGGCGAACCTGGGCCTCGTACATCCGTCGCCGGTGATCGTGCCGGCTACACCAGCTGCCGCCGACCTCCTGCGCCAGATCCGGGCCGAGGCCGACCGCCACTACGCCGAGCGCGAGGCTGACGGCGACCAAATGGGCATGGCTCTCTGGGCGCGTGGCGCCGAGAAGGTCCGCCGGCTCGCCCTCATCTACGCCTGCAGTCAACGGCAGGAGCGGCCCGAGATCACCGAGCCGGGGGTCGCCTGGGCGTGGCAACTCGTCGCCCACCAGACCCGGCGCATGCTCGCCATGGCCGCCATTCACGTCTACGAGAGCGAGTTCGACGCGCGCCAGAAGCGGGCCCTGCGCGCCATCCAGGAGGCGGGCGGGCGGCTCCGCCAGGAGCAGTTCTCCAAAGCGCTCCGCGCCCTGCCCGCTCGGGAGCGTGACGAGGTGATCGCCAACCTCATCCAGACCGGGCAGATCGTCGCTGACCTCGAGGACAGCGGCGGACGCCCGCGCACCATCTACCGACTTACCGCCCTGGTGGGTAAGTCCCCGCAGGGTGGGTAAGTCCATGCGTAACTCCATGTCATCACAGGGCGCAGACCCTTACCCACCTTACCCACCTTTCCGCCCAGGGGTCGCGCACGCGCTCGCGGGGGTGTGGTGGTGCGGGCGAGAGGGTGGGCGGAAAGGTGGGAAAGGTGGGAAAGTAAGTAAGTATAATAATGATATATATTTACATCTCCTACTTACCGCCCACTTACCCACCTTACCCACCCATACCCACCTGGTGTCGCCTGCGGTGGTATTACCGGAGTGTATCGATGGACCGGGAACTTGGTTCCTTCCCGCCGATCCGTGCATGCCAAGGCCCAAGGGAACAGTCGCATGGGGTAAGACAGTTTGGGCACAGTGTTCCCTCGCGTGTCGCCATGAGCGCTGACCCCGGCGCCAGTGGGCTGACGCGCCTGAGCCTCGATCAGACTGCCGCAGTCCTGCATCGGGCTGGGGCCCGGCACATGGACGCCCAGCGCGTCAAGGCCGATATAGCGGCTGGAGCACCCGCCAACCCTGACGGCACGATCAACCTCATCGCCTACGGCGCCTGGATGCTGCAGGAACTGGCGCGCCGCGAGGGGCACCGTGATGCGTGACCTCCGCCATCTGCGGCCCAGCGATCTGGTCCGGTTGCTCAACTCCTCCGCGCAGGGTGTCGCCCTGCACGACCTGCGCTTGCGTCGACATCGCGCCAGGGCCGGGCTACGGATCGGCGATGGGGGGACGGTCGATCTCTTCCGCTACCTGGCCTGGGTAGCGGAACGCCTCGCCACACCAGTAGCCGTTGCAGATCCGGAGCGTGACTACCTCGCCCATCGGGCCGCCGCTGCCAACCGCAAACGAGAGATGTCAGATGCCGGCCGCGACATCGGCAACCTGCCAACGGTGGTGAACCCCGAGCGGCGGGGTGCTGGCGAACGTCATCTGCGCAACTTCTGCGAGGCGTACTTCGCCAGCGTGTTTTGCCTCCCCTGGTCGGATGATCACCTGCGGGTGATCGCCAAGATCGAGGAGGCCGTGCTGCATGGCGGCCTGTTCGCGATGGCGACACCGCGCGGTTTTGGAAAATCGTCGCTCTGCGAGATCGGGTGCCTGTGGGCGGCGCTCTATGGCCACCGTGACTTCGTCGTGCTCATCGGTTCCGATGAAGCCCACGCAGCTGATATGCTCGAGTCGCTCAAGACTGAACTGGAAACCAACGATCTGCTCCTGGCAGACTTCCCCGAGGCCGTCTTCCCCATCCACGCCCTGGAGGGCATTCCGCACCGCGCTGGCGGCCAGTTGTACCGCGGCGAACGAACGCACATCGGTTGGACGGCTAAGGAAATCGTCCTGCCAACGATCCCCGGCTCGCCAGCCTCTGGTGCCATCGTCAAGGTTGCCGGCATCACCGGGCGGATTCGCGGCATGAAGTTCAAGCGGTCTGACGGCCGGGCCGCACGCCCGAGCCTGGTCGTGCTCGATGATCCGCAGACCGACGAGAGCGCACGTAGCCTGAGCCAGTGCCAGCACCGTGAGGCCATCCTCGCCGGCGCCGTCCTCGGCTTGGCCGGACCGGGGAAGAAGATTGCCGGCGTCATGCCGTGCACCGTGATCCGGCCCGGCGACATGGCCGACCGGATTCTCGATCGAGACACGCACCCGGAGTGGAATGGCGAACGGACCAAGATGGTCTACGCCTTCCCCACCGCCACGAAGCTGTGGGATATCTACGCCAAGCACCGCGCTGACGGCCTGCGCGCTGGCCGCGGTCTCGCCGATGCGACCGCCTACTACCTGGCCAACCGCGAGCGCATGGACGCGGACGCGGTGGTCGCGTGGCCGGCGCGCCACAACCACGATGAGCTGTCGGCGATTCAGCACGCCATGAACCTGCGGCTGCAAGACGAAGCCGCGTTCTTCGCCGAGTACCAGAACGAGCCGCTGCCCGAGACCGCTGACACCGGCGAAGAGCTCACGGCCGAGCAGATCGCGGCCAAGCTCAACGGCTTGGGCCGTGCCGAGGTGCCCGGTCAGGCGCAGCACATCACGGCGTTCATCGACGTGCAGCAGAAGGCGCTGTTCTGGGTGGTCTGCGCCTGGGAGGATGACTTCACCGGTTACGTCCTCGACTACGGCACCTGGCCGGATCAGCGGCGCCCCTACTTCACCCTGCGGGATCTGCGCATCACCCTCGCAGCAGCGACCAAGGACGCCGGGGTCGAAGGCGCGATCTATGCTGGGCTGGAGCACTGCGTTGGTGATCTGCTGGGCGGAATTGGCAGCGCGATGATGGCGCCACCATGGCCATCGATCGTTTGCTCATCGACGCCAACTGGGGGCAGAGCACGGACGTCGTGTACCAGTTCTGCCGCCAGTCACCGCACAACGCGATCGTGATGCCCAGCCACGGCCGCTTCGTCGGCGCCGCTTCGCTGCCGTTTCAGGAGTATCAGCGCAAGCGCGGTGACCGGGTCGGCCATCACTGGCGTATCCCGACCGTCGTCGGACGCCGCACCGTCCGCCACCTGCTCCACGATACCAACCACTGGAAGTCCTTCGTACAGGCGCGCCTGGCCGTGCCGATGGGCGATCCCGGATGCCTGTCGCTGTATGGCCATGATCCCGAACGGCACCGCCTGCTATCCGAGCACCTCACCGCTGAGTACCGGGTCCGCACCAGCGGCCGTGGCCGCGAGGTTGATGAATGGAAGCTGCGGCCGACTGGTTTCGACAACCACTGGCTCGACGGCGTCGTTGGCTGCGCGGTGGCGGCGTCACTGGTCGGGGTAGCGCTGCCCGGAACCAGTGACCAGGGTCCCCGTCTCGCGAAACCCCGGCTCCGGCTCTCCTCGCTCCATGCGCGGAGAAAGTCGGGATGAGATGCGCTGTGGTAGCAAATATAACATAGTGAGGACGCCTGCATGACGCGGGGGCCTCGCCACCCCCCATGCCCGATCCGACCCCCACTGAAGCCGCCATCGAGCAGAACGCCCAGGGCCCGAAGAAGGCCCAGGGTGATGCCGGCTCGGTCGAGCAGCACAGCCTGCCCGACCAGATCGCGGCAGACCGCTACCTGGCGTCCAAGCGGGCGATGCGGTCGCGCAGCAGGGGCATCATCATCAGCAAGCTCGTCCCCCCGGGGGCGGCATGAGCGTGTTCGGCCGGATCATCGAGGGCCTGCGGGCCATCGGCCGTCCCAGCGCCGCCGTCCCTGGGGGTCACCGGGTGGTCCGCGCGCGCTACGACGCCGCGATCACCAATCAGGACAACCACCGTCACTGGGCGCTGGCGGACGGGCTGTCGGCGGACGCTGCGGCGTCGCCGGCCGTCCGCCGGACCCTCCGGAACCGGACCCGCTACGAGGTCGCCAACAACAGCTACGCCCGCGGTATCGTCCTCACCCTGGCCAACGACACGGTCGGCACCGGGCCGCGGCTGCAGTTGCTGGGCATCGACGGGGCCGACGCCCGGCAGGTTGAGCACGCGTTCATCGACTGGGCGCGGACCGTCGATCTAGCCGAGAAGCTGCGCAATCTCCGCGTCGCCTTGTGCGAAGATGGCGAAGGCTTCGCCCTGCTGACCAGCAATCCCGGCCTGCCCGGGCCGGTGAAGCTGGACATCAAACTCATCGAGGCCGATCAGGTCACCACCCCATTGGGGAGCGTCGACGCCACCGCCAACGCCATCGACGGCATCGCTTTCGACGCCGCCGGCAACCCGGTTGAGTACCAGGTGCTCAAACACCACCCGGGCGGACCCCTGGGCTGGGTCGCGGAGGCCATCCGGGTGCCGGCGGCGTCGATCATCCACGTCTTCCGGCCCGACCGTCCCGGCCAGCGGCGTGGTGTACCAGAGATCACGCCGGCGCTGCCGCTCTTCGCCCAGCTGCGCCGGTACACGTTGGCCGTTCTTGCCGCGGCCGAGACCGCCGCCGATTACGCCGGCATCGTCTACACCGACGCGCCGGCCGGCGGCGAGGCCGATCAGGTTGAGCCGATGGACACCATCAACCTGGAGAAGCGGGCGCTGCTGACCATGCCCGGCGGCTGGAAGATGGAGCAGATGCGGGCCGAGCAGCCCGCGACCACCTACGCCGAGTTCAAGCACGAGATCCTCAACGAGATCGCCCGCTGCCTGAACATGCCGTTCAACATCGCCGCCGGGAACAGCAGCGGCTACAACTACGCTTCCGGCCGGCTCGACCACCAGACCTACTACAAGGCCATCCGCGTCGACCAGGCGCGCATGGCCCTGCAGGTGCTCGACCGCATCTTCGCCGCCTGGGTGGCGGAGGCGGTGCTGATCGACGGCCTGCTGCCGATCACGGTCCGCGCCGCGGCACGCTTCGGCACCATCGACTGGTCGCACCAGTGGTTCTGGGACGGCCATGAGCACGTCGATCCGCTCAAGGAGGCCAATGCCCAGGGCAAGCGCCTGGAGAACCACACGACCACGTTGGCGGACGAGTACGCCCGCAAGGGCCAGGACTGGGAAGCCCAGCTGCGCCAGCGGGCGCGTGAGCAGCGCCTCATGCGCGAACTCGGCCTGGAGGTGAAGCCTGCCGATGGGGCAGCCGCCACGCCGACCGCTACCCCGCCCGCCCAGCCGCCCTCCCCCGACACCCCCAATTCCGATGCAGGAGATGACCTCGATGCCCGAGCCGCGTAAGATCCTCGCCACCGCCCCGCCCCTGGCCCCGGACGATCCGGCCCCGGTGGTCGCCTTCGCCTGCTCCCCGGAGTGGGTCGAGGCCAACCTGCCGGCCGCTACCAGGGCCGCAGCTTCCGCGACACCCGCGAGGTGCTGCGCGCCGCCTTCCCCGGTGGCGTCCAGGCCGGCGCGCTCAGCTCGATCGACATCGGCGGCATCCTCTCGAACGTTGCCAACCGCTTCCTCCTGGAAGGGTTCGGCTCGGTCGAGCGCACCTGGCGCAACATCGCCATCGTCGGGCCGGTGACCGACTTCAAGGCGATCACCCGCTACCGCCTGATCGGCAAGGACCAGTACGACAAGGTCGCTCCCGGCGGTGAACTGAAGCACGGCACCTTGGGCGAGACCAAGTACCAAAACCAGGCCGACACCTACGGCCTTATGCTGTCGATCGACCGCCGCGACCTGATCAATGACGACCTCGGGGCCATCACCACCGTGCCCAGGAAGCTCGGTCGCGGGGCGGGTCTCAAGATCAACGACGTGTTCTGGTCGACCTTCCTGAACAACGGCGGGTTCTTCAACGCCGCGAACAAGAACCTGCTCGTCGGTGCCGATACCGCCCTCACGATCGACGGTCTGACCAAAGCGGAGACCGCCTTCCTCGAGCAGGTGGATCCGGACGGCAAGCCGCTGGGCACCATGCCGGCCATCCTCCTGGTGCCGCCGGCGCTGTCGGCCTTCGGCAGCCAGCTCAACAAGTCGCTGGAACTGCGCGAGACCACGGCCAACGCCAAGTACCCGGTGGCCAACCCCCACCAGGGTAAGTTCCGGACCGAGGTCAGCCGCTACCTGTCCAACCCGCAGTACGCCGGCAACTCGCAGAAGGCCTGGTATCTGCTCGCCGAGCCGGCCGACCTGCCGGTCATCGAGGTGGTCTTCCTCAACGGCCAGGAGGCGCCGGTGATCGAGACGGCGCAAGCCGACTTCAACATCCTGGGCGTGCAGATGCGCGGCTACCACGACTTCGGTGTGGCCCTGCAGGAGCCGCGCGCCGGCATGAAGTCGAAGGGCGAGGCCTGAGGCCCGCCTGACCCATCAACCATCACAACCCAGGACTGCACATGCCCGCGATCTACATCCATGACGGCGATGCCGTCGATCACATCCCGGCCACCGATCTGCCCTGCGGGGCCGTCGTGGTGCTGGGTCACTTGATCGGCATTACCCCGCGCCCCATCCCGGCCAACGCCCTGGGCGGCCTCGCCATTGAGGGCGTCTGGGACCTGCCGAGTGCCGGGGTTGCCGGCACGGCCTGGGCTCCGGCCTACTGGAACCCGGCGACCAACCAGGTCACCAGCGACAGCGCCGTGCCGGGCGTCCTCCGCTGCGGTGTCCTGACCCGAGACCTGGCCGCCACCGATGCCACCGCTCGCGTCCTCATCAACCGCTGAGTACGGCATGGCAGACCTCCTGGGTGCCGGACTCGACTGGCTCGACCAGCAGCGCGAGCGGTTCTTCACCCGGCCGGTGATCTACCGGCGAGGTGCCCAGGAGGTCGCGGTCCCAGCCACGGTGGGCCGCACGATCTTTCGGCTCGATACCGGGCCGGGCGTCACCGAGCGGATCGAGGCCCGGGACTACCTGATCGCCGCGACGCACCTGGCCGGCTTCGGCCAGCCGCAGCGCGGCGACCGGGTGATCGAGGAGGTTTGCGGCCAGCGCCACCTCTACGAGGTACTCGCCCCGGGCCGCGAGCCGCACTGGCGCTGGTCAGACCCGAACCGGCGCTGCTACCGCATCCACACCAAGCACCTGACCACGGAGACCATCCCATGATCGAAACCGTCGCCAAGATGAGCATGGTCGGGCTGTTCGCCGCGGCGACCCCGATTGATGCCACCGAGCCATCGCTCTGGGCGCAGTGGGGCCTTGCCGGCGTGGTCGTGGCCTACGTCCTCTGGCGCGACTGGCAGCGCGAGAAGCGCATGGGCGCCGCCATCGACGGCCAGCAGAAGTGGATCCGCGAGACCCTGGTGGGCGCCATGGAGCGCAACGCCAAGGCGATGGAGCGCATGGCCACCTGGCTGGAGCGTGCCGAGGACCCGCGCTTCGCCCCGACCCGCCGGCTCCGCGCCGTGGAGGACGCCGATGGCCACCACGGCTGAGATCGCCCAGGCAGTCGTGGATGGGCTCAACGCCCGGACCTTCACTCCGTCCTTCACCGCCGCCCGCGCCTACCTCCCGCTCTTCGACCTCGGGGCGATGCTCGATCTGCACGTCACGGTCGTGGCGGCCGGGCGCACCATCGCGCCGCTGTCGCGGGCCGAGCGACAGGTCGAGCACCGCATCGAGATCGCCGTGCAGCAGAAGGTAGCGGTCGAGGACCCCGCCGCCTGCGATCCGCTGCTGGCGCTGGTGACCGAGATCGCCGCCACCCTCCCGGCCCTGCCCATGCCCGAGGGCGTTTGGGTGCGGACCGAGCACGCGCCGCTCGTCGATCCCAACCACCTCAACGAACTGCGGCAGTTCACCTCGCTCATCACCGCCACCTGGCGGACCTGGGAACCGGCATGAACAACCTCGTCCAGCGCCGCATCGTCCTCACCGCCGACTGGCAGCCGGTCTCGGCCGTGCCACTCGTCGCCAGCGTCGATGTCTCCTGTCTGCCGCAGAATGTGGGGATGGTCTGGTTCCAGGGCGACGACGGTTCCGAGGTGCCCTGGCTGCCGGGCGAGTGGCACCAGTTCGAGCGCATCGACCTCGGCAGCCTGCGCGTGCGCGGATCCGTGGGCGATGCCCTCACCGTCATCGGTGGGACCTGGTGACCATGCCCTACACCAGCATCCCGCCCGCCTCCGCCCCGCCGCCGGTCCTCGCGTACCGGCACGCCCAACCCGTGCCCGCCACGCAGTGGCTCATCGTCCACAACCTCGGCTTCCGGCCCTCAGGCGTCCTGGTTACCGACACCAGCGGAACCGTCGTCGAAGGCGCGGTCGCCCACCTCGATCCGACCACCACCACCATCACCTTCGGCCTGCCCATCAGCGGCATCGCCGATCTGTCCTAAGGAGCATCCCATGCCCGACCCCGTCAAGAAGATCGCCGTCCCCATCGACATGCTCGGCCAGGCCATCCGGCATCTGGCCAACCCGGTCAACGGCGACGATGCCGCCAACCGCGACTACGCCGACGGCCAGGCGGCCCAGGCGCGCGCCGATGCCGTGGCCGACATCATCGCCCAGCGCGGCGTGCCCGGCGGCTTCGCGAGCCTATCCATCGACGGCACGCTGGATCCCAGCCAGCTGCCGGCCCTCGCCATCACCGACACCTTCGTGGTCGCCAGCCAGGCGGCGATGCTGGCGCTCATCGCCGAGCGCGGTGACGTCGCCATCCGCAGCGATCTCGGCAAGAGCTTCATCCTCGCCACCGATGATCCAAGCCAGGTCGGCAACTGGGTCGAGCTGGTCGCCTCCGGTTACGTCCTGTCGGTCGACGGCCTGACCGGCGTCGTGCGCCTGTCGCATCAGGCGACCATCGGCGACGGTGTGGCGACGCTGTTCAACATCGCCCACGGCCTCGGCACCCGCGACGTGCAGGTGGCGGTGCTCGACACCGCCGACGCCTACGCCGATGTGGACTGCCGGGTGACCCGCCCGGACGGCAACACCGTGGTCGTCGAGGTCGGCGGCGCCCCGCCGGTGGCCGGCGCCTACCGCGTCGTGGTGGGCCGCTGACATGGCCACCCGCCGCCTGCTGACCCCGATCGAGCTGGTGCCCATGGCCCAGGTCGGTCCGCCCACGACCAGCACCTGGCGGCTGGGCACCCTGGCCATGGACGCCGTCGGGGCGTTGTGGCGGTGCTCCGCTCCCGGATCGCCGGGCAGTTGGGAGCAGGTCGGCGGCGGCGGGGCCGCGGTGGTCGGCTTCGTCGCCGGCGACCTCAAGCCCTGGCCGGGCGCCACCGTCCCGGCCGGGTGGCTCGACTGTGACGGCGCGCTGGTCAACCGGACGACCTACGCCGCCCTGTTCGCCGCCATCGGCACAGCCTGGGGTGCGGGCGATGGCAGCACAACGTTCGCCCTGCCGGATCTGCGTCGGCGGACCCTGGTCGGAGCAGGCGGGACCGGCACGGGGACGCTCGGCAATGCCGTGGGCAACGTCGGCGGCGCAGAAACGCACACCCTGACCACCGCCCAGATGCCGGCCCATACCCATCCGGCCATCACCGCCGGGTCCTTCGTCGGCAACGGATTCGGCGGCGGCAACAGCCAGGGTCGCAACGGCAACACCGGATCCACCGGCGGCGGCGGGGCACACAACAACCTGCAGCCCAGCGCCGTCGTGCGCTGGCTCATCAAGGTCTGAGATGCTGGGTATGCGCATCAGCCAGGCCAAGGCTGGGTTCTTCGACCGCGCGGCGGTGGTGAACGCCACCACGCGGGCCGAACGCAAGGTCCTCTCCCGCTTCGGTGCCTTCGTGCGCCAGCGGGCGCGGACCTCGATGAAGCGGCGGAAGATCCCGTCGCCACCGGGGCAGCCACCCGCCGTCCAGGTCGGCCTGCTGAAGCAGCACCTCTACTTCGCCTGGGACGGGGTGCGGCGTTCAGTGATCATCGGCCCGGCCCGGCTGAACCAAAAAGCCGGCGATGTGCCGCCCACCCTGGAGTACGGCGGTCCGGCCGTGGTCGTGCGCCGGGGTCAGGCCCGGCGCGTCCTCATCGCGCCCCGCCCCTACATGCGCCCAGCCTTCGCCGCCGAGCAGAATTCCCTCCCGCCCCTGTGGCGCAACTCCATCCGCTGAAGGAACAACCCCATGGCCATTCGGCTCGGTCTCCAGTGCAAAGCCTACCTCAAGCGCGGTTCGCCCGCCACGTGGCATGAGGTTGGCAATCTCCGCAACGTCACGCTCTCGCTCGAGAAGGGCGAGGCGGACATCACCACGCGCGCCGCCAACGGCTGGAAGTTGACGGTCGGCACCCTCAAGGAGGGCTCGGTCGAGACCGAGATGGTCTGGGACGGCGACGACCTGAACTTCGTCGCCATCAAGGATGCGTACTTCAATGACACCTCGGTGGAGATGGCCTTCCTCGACGGCCCGAACGCGGCGCCATCGCAGGGTCTGCACGCCCGCTTCTCGGTAACCAACCTGTCGCGCGATGAAAACCTGGAGGAGGCCGTCCTCGCCAAGGTGACCCTCAAGCCGACCTACGATGCGACGCTCGCGCCCACTTGGGCGACGGCGCCGCTGGTCTGAGGGGCCGACCATGCATATCTTCACCGATGCGCTCGGCCGTTCGTGGTCCATCGAGATTACCGTCGCCACCCTCAAGCGCGTGCGTGCCGTGGCCGGCGTCGATCTCATCGAGGCAGCCGGCGGAACCCTGCTCGATCGCCTGGTCGCAGATCCCATCCTCCTGGGCGATGTGCTCTACGCCTGCGTGAAGCCGCAGGCCGAAGAGCGGAAAATCACCGACGAGGACTTCGGCCGCAGCCTCGCCGGCGATGCCATCGACACGGCCACGACCGCACTCTTGGAGGAGTTCGTGGCTTTTTTCCCGAAGCCCCGCCGGCAGGTGCTCGCCCAGGCACTGGCCAAGCTGGCGGGGTGGCGGGCGGCGGCGCTGTCGGCGGCGGAGGCCCGGCTCAACGACCCGGCGCTCGACGCAGCGGTGCTGGCCGCCCTGCGCCAGCCCCTGGGGCCAAGGCAGCAACAGCCTGGCGCCTCATCTGGCAGTTCGCCGGCCTCTGCGGGATCGACCCCGCCGGGCTGACCCTGCGCGAACTGGTGGCGATGGCTGAGGCGCGCAGCCAGGAGCGGTGGAACCACACCGCCGCCCTGCTCGCCCTCATCGCCAACTGCCACCGCGACCCGCATCGGCGGAAGGCCTACGAGCCGGCCGACTTCCTGCCCGGCCGCGCCGGTCGGGATGGCGTGCTGCCGGCTGCTGATCTGTCCGTACTGAAGGCCGTGTTTGTCGACCGCACATCACTGGAGAAGCCGCGATGAAACGTCTCCTCGTCATCATCCCCATCGCGCTCCTGCTCACCGGCTGCTTCAGCCAGACGCGATCGGAGACCCAAAAAACCGACCGCATCACCTTCCGGGCCCAGGTGCCGGTCCCCACTGCCGAGGGCGTAAAGATCGTCCCGGTGACGGGGACCATCCGCCGGATCGGCACCGAATCGGAGGAGAGCCATGCCGGTCCGGACACGGACGCGATCACGCAGGCGGTGGCGGCGGGGCTGGCGACCATCGCCCCGGCGGCAGCCGGTGCGGCCTTTCCCTGGTCCGGGGTGCTCGGCAGCGTGGGCGCAGCGTTCACCGCGGCGACCACCGGCTACCTCGCGCTCAAGAAACGGGAGCAGATGAAGGTGCCGAACCCGAAGCAGGAGGCCTGATCCATGGCGGGCGCCAGCGGCATCCGGGCGGGTCGCGCCTTCGTCGAACTGTTCGCCGACGATCGCGCTCTCGTGCGTGAGCTGCGCTCCGCGCAGCAGAAGCTCGCAGCCTTCGGGGCCGCGGTGCGCGGCCTCGGCACACATATGCTCGCCCTCGGCGCCGGCATCGTTGCGCCGCTCGCCCTGGCAGCGAAGGCCTTTGCCGACACCGGCAGCCAGCTGAACGACATGGCGGCGCGCACCGGGGTATCGGTCGAAGCGCTGGGGGAACTGGGCTACGCCGCCCAGCAGTCCGGCGCATCTCTGGAGGACGTGGAGAAGGCCGTCCGCACCATGCAGAGGACCATCGTCGCGGCGACCAATGGCAGCGACCAGGCCGCGCAGGCGCTCGACCGAGTTGGTCTTTCCGCCGAGTCCCTAGCTGGCCTGAAGCCCGAGCGGCAGTTCGCCGCCATCGCGGCGGCCCTCGCCCGCATCGAGGACCCAACCCAGCGGGCGGCCAGCGCCATGGGCGTGCTGGGCAAATCCGGCACCACGCTGCTGCCAATGGTGGCGGACCTCGCCGCCCTACGGGCCGAGGCCCGGCGCCTGGGCGTCGTGATGTCGGGCGGACAGGCGAAGCTGGCCGATGACCTCGGCGACGCCTTCGACCGGGTGAAGGCTAGCCTGCAGGGCGTGGCCAATGCGGTCGGCTCCGCTCTGGCGCCTGTGCTTCTGGACCTGGCCGGCAAGGTGACCGGCTTCCTGGTCGGCTTCCGCGAATGGGTCAGCCAGAACCAGGGGCTGGTGGTGACCATTCTGACGGTGGGCGCAGCGGTTGCCGGCATCGGCGCCGGCCTGATTGCGCTGGGACTGGCGGTCTCTGGGGCCAGCGCCGGCATTGGCGCCCTGGCCTCGGCGGCATCGGTGGCCGGAACCGTGATCGGTGCCCTGGGCGCGATCATCGGCGCCCTGTTCTCGCCCATCGGAGCGGTGATCGCTGGCGTGGCGGCTCTTGGTGCGGTGATCGTCACCCAGACCACCACAGGCCAGCAGGCGCTGGGGATGTTGTCGGTCGGCTTCCAGACCCTGCAATCGGACGCGGTGGACGCCTGGGGCGGCATCGCGGACGCCCTGGCCGCCGGCGACATCGGCCTCGCGGCCAAGATCGTCTGGGCGACCCTCAAGCTCGAGTGGGAGCGTGGGACCAGCTTCCTCCTGAACTTCTGGGATGCAGCTGTGGCCGGCTTCGCCCAGATCTTCGCCTCGGCCTGGTACGGTATCCAGACCGTGTTCTGGAACGTGGTCTATGCCCTAGCCGACGCCTGGGATTGGGTGGTGGGCGGCATCACCAAGGCCTGGAACACCGCGGTCGGCTGGATCGCTGGCAAGTTGGAGCAGCTGCTCGAACTGGTCGGCTTAGCCGACAAGGGGCTGGACCTCCGCATCCAGACCGAGACCGACCAGAAGAATGTTGGCGTCGATCAGCAGCGGCAGCAACGGACCCAGGCCCGGGACAAGGATCTGTCCAACCTCGCCGCAGAACGCGATGCGGTGAAGGCCGGCATCAGCCAGGACCTCGCGGACAAGGTCATGCAGCGCGATGCCGGCGTAGAGCAGGCCCGTGCTGAACTCGACGCGGCCCTCAGCCAGGCTAAGCAGGAGCGTACTGCCGTGGAGCGAAAGGTGCAGGGGCCGGGGCAGCAGCCGGTGCAGGTGGACCTGCCGGATCTCGATGCGCTGCGAAACTCCCTCGACCAGATCCCGGCGACGGTCACCGCCGAGGCGCAGAAGCTCGATGTCACCGGCTCCTTTTCCTCCGCCGCCATCGGCCAGTTGGGCGTGGGCGACACCACGACCGAGCGCACCGCCAAGGCCACCGAAGAGACCGCCAAGAACACCCAGCGCATCGCCCGTGCGCTGGAGGACGGCGACGGAGCCACGTTCGGATAACCTATGGCCGCCACGCTCCACGAACTCTTCGCCGGGCGAACCGAGACCCTGGGCACCAAGCCCAAGGCCGAGATCGCCTACGTCGTCCTCGGGGCCGCCGACGAGGCCGAGGTCCGCACCGTCGCTCTGGCCGGTATCCCGGCCGCCTACCAGGGACTCAATCGCAGCACGGTCACCCTGGACGAGCGGCTCAACGCCACGACCTGGAAGGTGGTGGCGGCCTTCGAGGCGCCCGAGCCGCAGGAGCAGGATAACCCGGAGTCGACGTTCACCTTCGAAACCGGCGGCGGCACGCAGCACGTCACGCAATCCCTCCAGACCGTCGGTCGCTATGGACCGGCAGCCTCGATCGCCTTGGCCGGGGCCATCGGCTACGATGGGCAGCACGTCGCTGGTGTCGACATCACCATCCCCGTCTACCAGTTCAGCGAGACGCACTACCTCGCCCCAGCGTCGGTTACCCAAAGCTACAAACTCACGCTGATGGGTTTGACCGGCGTCGTGAACAGCGCTGTCTTCCGCGGATTCCAGGCCGGTGAGGTGCTGTTCATGGGCGCCAGCGGCGCCCGCCGTGGAACGGATCCCACCGATCGCTGGGAGATCACCTACAAGTTCGCCGCCTCGCCCAACCGGAGCGGCATGTCGGTGGGAGGCATCAGCGGCATCCAAAAGCGCGGCTGGGACTACCTCTGGGTGCAGTACGGCGAGGACGTGGACACCGCAGCGTCGGTCCTGATTCAGAAGCCCGTCGCAGTCTACGTCGAGCAGGTCTATCCGTTCGCGTCCTTCGCTGGCCTGGGGATCGGCTCGTGACGCTGGCCAAGGTCAGTCCCGGACAGCCCCTGCGCATCGCAGCCGATACCTGGAACGCGGTCATGGAGGCTACGTCCAGCATCCAGGCCGAGCGTTTTGGCCAGGGAGCAGGTCCAGCCGAGCGTTCCCTAGCGCTTGGCGAGATCCTGGTGCGCAATGACACCGGCGCCGCACGCGGGCGCTTCGATGTCGTTGGGCTGGGCGATCCGCTCATCCTCCCCAGCGTCAATCTGGCCGGCTTCCAAAGTCGGGTGGCCATGCGTGGCATCGCTCCCGATGCCGGCCGCCCCGGCGTCTGTGTGGTGCTCCAGGAACCATTGGCTGCTGGGCGCATCGGGCGAGCCCTGGCCAGCGGCGTCACGCCGGTGCGGCTGCAGGTGAATGCGGCGGCGGACACCGCCGCCGAGGTGACCAACGGATCCAGTGTGCTGGCCAGCGCTGCTACCGGTACAGCGCTCATCCTGTGGAAGGAAGCCGGCACCGGCTTGCGTCATGCGGTGGTGCGGCTCCATGGTCCCAGCGCCGGTGGCGGCGGCAGCGGGGACCGTCTGGAGATTCCCGTCACGCAGTCCGCCCATGGATTCCAAATCGGTCACGTGGTCACGACTGACCCGGTCACCGCACGATGGATCCTTGCCGAGGCGGTCACCGGTCACCGCGCCCGAGCGCTGGGAGTGGTCACGGCGGTGGCCGATGCGGGGCACTGCACGGTCGTGCTGGCCGGCCGCGTCAGCAGTTTCGCTCCGTCGTTGTACCCGTTGGCGCCATGGACCACCTATTACCTGCAGTCGGGTACCCCTGGCTGGGTGACCGCCGATCCCGGATTGGCTCAGATCCCCGTGTTCACAACAACAGCGACGACGACCGAGATCCTCGTCGGCACGACTGCGGCTGCCTACCGGCCAGCGGCCAATCGTCGGGTACGCCAGGCGAGCCATGGTTTCACCGTGGGCACCGTCATCGGGGGGAATGCCGGCGGGTTGCAGTTCGTCAAAGCGATCGCCAACCCGGGCAGCACGTCCTGGGCCGCACCTGTCGGCGTGGTCAGTGCCGTCATCGACACCAACACCTTCGAGTTCGTGTCGCATGGCATCATCGCCATGAGCGGGTTGATCGACTACACCGCCTACTTCCTGAGCGACAGCGTGGCTGGCCAACTCGTGGCGACGGCACCACCATCGGCATTACCCATCGGCTTTTGCATGGGGCAGAGTTATCTCTACGTACAGATCCTGCCCGCCTTTCGCTCACTGGCGGTGGGCGACGCCTATCGGAATGGAGTGCTGCGCGTCCGCGGTTCCGGCCCAGTTGGTGACGCAGTGGTCATCGACGCATCCGTGGTCACTACCGCCGCCCGCGCCCTGCGGCTGCGTGAGGTTGATGTCTGCAGCGGTGGGGTGGCGAAGAAGATGCTCATCTTGGCAAGCGATCCCTACTGATGGCCATACTCCTGACCGACATGGCGGGGGGCCTGCGGCCCACGGGCGCCGGCTGCGGCTGGCCGACCGCGGATCTGCGGTATTGGCGTGCCGTCAATGCGGTGTGCTTCCAGCGCCTGCAGATCCGCAGCTACGATGCCAGCGGCGGGCGCGGACCGATCTACGGCCTGCGTGGCGGCTGGTGGAGCGGCACGGTCGTGAATCCCGTCTTCGCCTCCTGTGGTGCGAGCGAGCCGCTCATCAGTTTCTGGGTCAGCGCCGAACACTACAGCTACATCGATGTCTGGCGTGCCCTGGCCCAGGGATTCTGGACGAGTTCGATCCAGATCGACCTGATACCAGTCGCCTTCAATGGGGCATCGCGATCGGCCGGCATCTTCGTCGGTCCAGAGTTCAGCCCGTTCCCGGCAACACTCGGGCCGCCAACGCGCACAGTGCCCTACCCTGGTTCCTGCACCAACGGTGTGGCGTGGTCCATCACGGTGCGCGATGATGGTTCCCTCTCCATCGCTTGAGGCGTTGGCCCGGTTGCCGTGCGTCCACGCCGACGATTGGCGGGATCCGCGCTATGTCGGTGATGCCGTCATTCGTACCTACCGGCATCTGGGCCTGACCCGTCTGCTTGCCGACCTGAGCTGGCCAGCAGAAACGACTGCTGTGCACATCAGCGGTGGCATCGGCTCCCTGCTCCTGCGGGTTGGGGCAGAACCGCAGTGGCTTCCCGTCATCGCGCCGATGCCGTCCGCCGTTCCGATCACGCCAGAGCAGGCGGCGCGGCGCATCACCGCCTGTCGGTCCTGCTCGAGCTACCGCGCGGACAGCGACCGCTGCGGCATGTGCGGTTGCGCGTTCGTCATCGCTGAGCGCGTCATCTCGCCCGTCGCCCGCTGCCTGGGGGGCCGCTGGTGAAGTGCCTTGCTCCGACCAAGCCAACGGCGCTCGTCCCCTCGACCTGCCCCGAACTCGCTGTCGCCACCTGCGCGCCCTGCCCCGCCGACGATCGCCCCCGAAACCCTGTGGCCAGGTGACCGCCAGCGGCAGGCAGGGCGTCACGCGCACCCGCCACGCTCTCGGCTCGTCGCCCGGCTTGGTCCGCATCACTTACGACATGTACGGCATCCCCGACCGCCTGGATTGCTTCTACAAAGGTGTCCTAGTGACCTCGACTGGCGGACTGGTCTCGGGGACTGGTACCTGCAGTGGTCCTACGCCCCGGCACCGGGCGACCCGGCCTGGTGCCTGGTGGTGACGAGCGCGCCAAACAGCGGAACGGCGTGGGTCTACACGATCATCTGCCCGGTCTATGCTAGCGTATAGTTAGTCAAAATTGCCACATTTTGATCAAAAGGGGCACTTGTCTCGCTTGGTGGACCTGCCGTTCAGTACTTGTGTATCCGAACCGCCTTGCTTTGTGAATTCAGCTTTCGGTTCGTGTGCGGCTTGATGCACGATCCGCAGTGCCAGGAATCGACGAAACGCTGGCAGCTTGGCCCCTGATTGCTCGCAACAAAAAGTCGCTGGACATGGGCGCCCGACGCGGGCGCCAAGTCAACTTGGGCGATGTGCGGCAACGAATTGAACAGCCAGAATTCACGATGTGGACACAGGCCTGCGGATACAGGTTGTCCGGCCGTGGGAGCATCCCCATCGTGCCACGATGATCCGGACCTACGCTCTCTGCATGCTGCTCGGCCGCCTCGCCGCCAGCGAAACCGCTCCTGCTGACCTTGATGCCGCCGCCCTGGCTGCCCGTTCACCACTAATCGCCGCCCTGGCGCTGCCGGCAGGGGCATGGCGCGATCTGGCGGTGACAGCGCCCGACCGGTCCGCCGATCCCACCCGGATCGAGGCCGCCGGAGGGCGCTTCCTCGCCGCCCTCCAGTCAGCCAAGGATGGGCCGAATGCCGAGGCGCAGAAGGCGGTGGCGCAATTGGTGAAGACCCTGGCCGCCTCGACGAAGGGCGAACACCCGGATGCGCTCGATCCGGTCTTCGCCCGACGCGCCGTGCGCGGTGGCGCGCTGCGCCGGCTGGGGGCCGAATCCAGCGAAATCGAGCAGGCGGTTGCCGAGGCTTGCCGGTTGCGCACCACCGCCGCCTTCGCCGGCCCGCAAGGCGCGCGCCTGGAGGAGCGTCGCGACGCCTTCGGGATCGGTGCATGGTGCCTTGGCGGAACGCGCATCGCCTACGCAGTCCCACACCCGACTCCGCACTTCACGCGGATGATGCCAAGCTTGGCCCTGGTGGTCGAGCTGCCGGCCAACGCCGACCCCGTAACCGACGCCGGCAAGGCCGAAGCTGCCGCCCTATTCACCGGCACCGCCTGCGTGGCGCGTTGGAGCGCCAAAGACAACAAGTTGGCCAGCGACCCGTTCGCCTGGCGGCAAGTGGTGCGGGAGCCGGAGGAGCGCGACATGGCCAAGGGTTTGTTCCCGCCCCACCTCGTCCTGTGCACCCCTGAGGGTGATCTCCTGCGCCTGGCGACGCTCAAGGGCTCGGTGGTACCACCGCACAACGACACTCCGATGGAGGCAGAGCGCTTCCTGACCGAGGCGGCACGGACACTGTCAGACACGCAGCTCCTCGACCTCATCGGGCAGTACTGCTTCAGCTACGTCTACGATAGCCCCGATCCGCGCTTCCCACTGGTGTTCGGCACCCCCGACGTGAGGGGCGAGATCCACCAGACGGCTGTCCAAACCCTGGGAACCACCACCTGCGGCCAGTTCCGGGGCGACTGCGACGACCTCGCTGAACTCTATCAGTCTATTGCCGAGAGGCAGAACCGCTTCGGACATCTGCTGCTTCTTCCCTCGCACACCGCCTTCGCCGTCGCCAGCAAGGATGGCGAAGATTGGGTGATCGACGTGATGCAGACGGGGCCGACCCTCGCTTTTGCCCGTCCCGATGTGCGTGACGCCCTGCGCGCCGCCCAGGCTCACTTTGATCCCACCAAGCCGTTCAATCCCAATAACTTTGGCCTGCTCCTGCGATTTTCTGGAGAAAACACCCGCGGTCGCTTCGGCCTCGGCTGGCGCATCTTCACCGAGCGCGAATATGCCCGGACGATGATCGACGTGCAGCGCGACTGGCAGTACCACACCTATGGCCATGCGATCGCCCAGATGGGCAAGCTGATTGATACAGGTGACCGCGATCCTGCCAATCTCACCGAACGAGCCGGGCTCTACCTTCGCACCGGGCAACTGGCGGCAGCCGCCAAGCAGTTTCGTGAAGTCATCCAGGAGAACAACGAACCCGTCTCCCGTATCCAGGAGCAGTTGCTTCTCGCCACGGTGCTGCTCCGTGACGGCAAGCCGAAGGAAGCACAGGCCGCGCTCACGGAGGCCGCCGCCACCCTGAAGAGGGCGGCTCCAGGATTGGGCGACGGAGTCCCCCAGATCGGCATCCGCATCTCCATGGGCATGCTTCAAGCTGGTGACCAGGAGGGTGCCCGCACGGTGCTGGTCACCACCGCCTTCAATCCCCTGGCAACACTGGTTAGTCGCCTGATCCATTTGGCATCGCAGCCGAATTTCGACCGCCAGGCCTGGACTGGCAGTAGTAGCCTAGCTCCAATCCGCGGCCTGGTCCGCAGCTTCGTCGACTGCCTCATCGCCCATCTGGAAAAAGCCAGTCCAGAGACGGCCAGGGATCCACTGCTGGTCAAGAGTCGGCAGATCGTCGACGCCTGGCTGGCCAGACTCGCCTTCCTCGACGCCGAAACCATGGATATGACCCTCGACACCTACAGCTTCGCCGCCCGCATCCATGCCCTCGACATCGGAAAGGATGCCCTCGCCGTCGCGGTCGCTGCCGCTCCTATGCCGGCCGATGGCAAGCGCGACCATCTCGCGCGCAATTTTGCTGCCTCCACCCAGTCGCGGGAGGCCGACCTGCCTTGGATACGCATGTGCCCAGCCTGGTGGATGACAGAGACCTTCAGGTGCATCCGCAAAGATCACGACGAGCAAGTGTCCGGCTGGAGCGATACGAGTGGCTATATCGAAGAGCATCTGGATCCTGCATGGACCGATAAGGCCGCGGTCGCTGCCGCCGCCTGCGGCACCAGCAAGGCTCGGGCCGCCTGCATCGGATTCGGCCTTGGTGGCCGGCAGACAGACCTGTACGAGCACTTCGCGGTCCTCGCTACCGCCCTCGCCAATGCTGATAACCGCGTCCTTCGCGAGAGGCTGTGCTACGTCAGAATCCAGAACGACAAGCCACTGCGCGACGCATCGGCGCAGATGATCGGCCGGCTGTCGCCATTGTGCAGCGATACACAATGGATCACGGTGCTGAATATCTGGGCCGACGAGGTCGACTACAAACCAAAATGGTTCTCAATCGCCTGGGAGGCAGCGGTCGTCGGCGCTCCGAACCACGCCCTGGCCGCCGCTCGCATGACGGCCAGGCGGTTCCGCGATGATCCGATCTTTGCAGAGGAGTCGGTATTCATGCATCAGTTGCTCGGTGGCACGTTGCGGCAGGGCGGACCGTGACCCGATCTTGGGTCAGAAGCTACCGCGGTCCCGGGCGTAGTCCTCCACATGAGGTTGGCCCAGAGCCACTCGGTGGGTTTGTGCAGAGGTGCATATCCTATGAGCCTGGATCCCCCAGCGATCGCTGCAGTCAGTACGCCAGTCACGACTATCAGCGGCGGCGCCTGCTCTCCGCTGGCATCCCCACGCCCATCAGATCGTCACCGCCGGCAGCTGGGATGGCGCCCGCCACTGCTGGGTGGCGACCACGCGTCAGGGCGTCTCCAGAACCGGCAACGCCTCCGCCGTCACCATCTGCAACGGAACTGCCGCCTGAACCAGATCCCCGACGTCGCTGTTCTACCGGTCATGCCCGCGCGTTGACGGGCTACGCCCAACCCCCCGCTGCTACACCCCGTGCCGAAGAAACGCACACGGCAACGCCGGCACGGGCGGAAGCAGCGCAATGCATTTGAGAGCCGCCAAGGCGCCAAGAGCGCCAAGAGCGCCAAGAGCCAACGCATGGCCCCAACCGGCGAGAGCGCTGGTGCATCCCCAGCCTGGGTGCTGGATGATGCCGGCTGAAGGTTGCTTTTGCCGACTCCGACAGTGGTTACCGATTTATTTTGGCACTTCCTCCCGCAGCGGACAAAGGGGTAGAGGAGTACCTGCCATGCCCAGCCCATACGCCCGCTTCACCCTGGCCTTGCTCTTGGTGGCCGCCCTGATCAGTGGCGAAGACCCCTCGATCGAGACTTACCGCTCCGAGGGGTCGGGTGAATCGCTGTTCCTGACCCTGGATGCCAGCCATGCCGTGGCCCAGGACGAGAGCGGGGAGTACCGCTGGGCGATGCGCGTGGTCGCCGGGAAGGACGGGGTCTTGACCCAGTACCTGTGGGGCGTCCCGGGCCTGTCTTACATGAAACGGGAGAAGGACGCGCTCCGGGTGTCCCTCGCCAATGGCACCACGACCCGATTCGTCCGCATCGCCACCCCGCCGCCAGCGACCGG
The DNA here is from genome assembly GCA_022841245.1 of Planctomycetota bacterium. Lineage (GTDB taxonomy): Bacteria > Planctomycetota > UBA11346 > UBA11346 > UBA11346 > UBA11346. The sequence continues at coordinate 76,451 of JALHRW010000001.1, read as the reverse complement.
CTGGCAGCCCTACCGTCTGCCTGCAACCACCGCAGACGACCCGGCTCGCACCGCTCGTGCCGAGGAACTGCACCGCCAGGCCAGCGAACTACAGCGATTGAACGAGGCCTACAATGCCAAAGTCATGGCGCCGGGCTTCTCAGGGAACCACGCCGACCTGCCGGAGGCCAAGGCCGTCCAACTGCAGCTGACCGAGATACGGCGCTGGCTGCGCGAGACGCTGCAGAAGGAGGGCTGGATCGCGGTCGCCTCAGGGCCACACGTGGCCGCCGACCTGGCGGCGCTGACACCGGGCTTGTGGGACTTCCGCCTGATGAACACCATCCGCGCCGGCGTCCAGGCGGAACTCGTCAAGGGCAGGTTCCCCGAGGGCGAAGCGGTGGCCATCATCGATGCCTGCGCCCAGATCCTCGGCGATCCGCTGCCCTACGGCAGCCAGAGCCAGATCCGGCCGCAGCAGACTCCCGCCAGCATGGAGATGATCGTCCCGGTGCCCGTGGACCTGGCCGCGGTCGACAAGGCCCGTCAGCGCGCCGGCTTGCCTCCGCTCGCCCAGGCAGCCAAAGGCCGGATCGTCCGCATCGCTGTGGATGGACGGCAGGTCGACGGCGAACGCCCCAGTGAGGTCCCGGTGCCGGCGGGATTGGGTCTCGATCCGACAGCGATGATGCAGGCGGCAAGCGACCCCCGCACGGCGTTGCAGAACCTGGCCAAGAAAGACCCCGCCTTCGCTGCCGCCTATGCCGAGGCAGAGAAAGGGCGGATAGACGCGCTGTCCGCCTGGATCCGCGACTCCAGCCTGGCCGACCGGGCGGTTTTCGGCATCGCCATCCAATCCCTGCCGAAGCAGGGGAAGCCGGCCGATCTGGCGCAGGCGTACTTCGCGCAGCGGCATCTCTATCTGGCCTTCCTCGCCGGAGCTCCGGCGACGAAGCTGGAGGAGGCCCCGCGGATCTCGGTCAGCCGGGATCTCGCCATCGCCCTGGTCGGCCGCGTGGCCGCCCCGTCCGCAGCCGAGCTTGAGCAGGCCGGCGATCTGGCCGCCGCCCTGGAGACCGGCCTCCAGCGCCGTGATCTGCTGGCCAACCCCTCGGTGGCCCACCCGATGGCGGATGCCCTGGCCTGCATCTACTATCGTCAGGGTCGCCTGGCCGACGCGGCGGCGACATGGAAGAAGGCGATCGGCTGGGCCGGCAAGACGGTGCCAGAGTCCTATCGCCGGCGCCTGCAGGCTGCCGAATCCGGCGGCAAGGCGAACGCGCTGCCCCGGTGACCGGCGGCAGCGGCCTGGAAGTTCTTTTGTACCCTCCCACCGAGCGGACACATGATGATGCAGGAGTCCTCGCAGATGGAAACCATGCACGCTGAAACGACCGATGCCGATCTGGCCCTGGCCTGGGCGGCGGGGGATGAGCGGGCCTACGATGCCATCGTGGTCCGCTTCGCGCCCCTGGTCTTCAGTCGCTGCCGTCGTTCGCTTGGCGAGACGGATGCCGATGACGCCACCCAGGCGGTCTTCCTGGTCCTCGCGCAGAAGCGCGAGCAGGCAGCCGCCAGCCCGGTCTTCGCGGCCTGGCTGATGACGGTGGCGGGCAACGTCGTCCGCAACGCCTGGCGTGACCGGCAGCGTCGCCGCATCGCCGAATCGTCCGTGCCCCCCCCCGAACCCCGCGCCGAGGAGCCGGCCATGCCAGGAATCCAGGACCACCTTGACGCCTGCCTGGCCGAACTGCCGAAGCGGGAACGGGACGTTGTCATGCTGCACCACCTCGCCGGACATACCCTGGCGGAGGTCTCGCGGCTGACCGGGAGCGGACTGAGCACGGTGCGCTACCGCATCGAGCGCGGCCTGGAGCGCCTGCGGACGCTCTTGGCCAAGCGCGGCGTGGCGCTGAGCAGCGTCGCCCTGGCCGCCGTCCTGGCGTCCGAGGCGCAGGCTGCCGTACCGGCGGCGGTACTGGTCCATCTGCGTGATCTGGTTCATGCCGGCGGAGGAGCGGGATCGACCACCGCGCCTTCCGATCGTGTCGTCCGCTGGTCGAAACCGAGAACGTCCCCTATGACCCGTATCGCCATTGCCGCCGCCGGCCTCCTCCTCGTCGGAGGCGCCGCCTGGCAGTTCCTTCCCTCCGCTGAACCCGCCGCGTCACCCACGGCCGCGAAGCCGCCGAGCCTCGTGCCGGCGCCGAAGCCGGTGTGGAAGGCCACCGGCGATCCGATCCGCGACCTCGATCCCGAGCATGCCCGGAGCTGGATCATCCTGCGCGCCAACGATGGCGCCCGCACCGTCGAACGCCTACGCACCCAGCCCGAGATGGCCCTGCTGCCAGCCGGACAGACGGCGTGGCTCGACGCCCTCGCCTCGCTGCGCGAGGCCTCCTTCGTGATCGATCAGGATTCGCTGCTGCCCGACGCCGAACGCGTCCGCACCTACCGGCTGCAGCAGGAGATGACGGCGCTGACCCCGGCCGAACAGCAGGAGCGCGCCCTGGTCGAGGTCCGCCGCGTCCTCGCCGATACGGCGCGACAGAAGCCGCAAGCAGGCACCACGTTGGCCACGTTCGCCGGCATGATCACCGGCACCGCCGCGGAGTCCCCACTCCTGGCGCGTCTGCGCGCGACCTTGGATGGCCAGCAGGCTCCCTTCGGCACCAAACCTGCCGGCCCCGGAGCCTGGACCTTCACCACGGTGGCCGGCGATGGACGGATCGCCATCGCCGGTGATCACATCGCCATCACCGCCCCAGCAACTGCAACCGCCGTGCCAGCGGTGATCACCGCCCTGGCACGCAAGGCCGCGATGCCGGCCTCCGAACTGGAGTTCGCCACCTACCTTGACCCGGGCCGCCCCGGCCTCGCCCCGATGCGCACCGCCACCGGCAGCCTGCTGATCGGCGCTGACGGCCTCCGCTTCACCTCCACGGTCGAGACTGGCCGCGATGCGCCGGCCGGCCCCGGCCTCGACCGCGGGTGCTTCGCCCGCGTCCCGGCGGCGGCGATCATCGCCGCCGCGATGGCGATCGCTCCCGGTAACACCGGCGCCACCGGCTACTATCGCAGCCTGCTCACCACGATCGGTAGCGGGCTCGAGGCCCAGCACGGCGGCAGGCTGCCTGTCGAGGCGCAGGCCGCCATGACTGCCACCGGCCTGCTCCTCGACAAGGCCGACGGGGTGATGCTCGCCTGGATCGAACCGGGCATGCCGATTCCCAGCCTGACCATCGAGGTCGACCTCGCCCCGGCCGACGCCGAGGCGGTCATCATCGCCAGCGGCCTGCCCCGCGCTGCCGACGGCTCGGCCTCGCTGCTGGCCGGTCCGGTCGCGTTCACTCTGGGCTGGCATGGCGGCCACTTCGTCGCCACCACCCATCCGGGCGGGATCGTGAGTTTCGACCATGCCGGCGGCTTCACCACCCAGCCCGAGATCCAGCGCGCCCTGGCGGCGATACCCGCGGGGAACATCAACGCCTGCGCCCTGATCCGCCCGGCCGCCACTCTCGACCTGGCAATGCCCTTCGGCGTCATGCTGGTGCCGGATCTGCAGAAGCCGCTGATCGACTACCGGGCCGCCCTCGCCACGAGCCAGGGCTACGGCTTCATCACCAGCGGCACCACAGGGAAGACCGTCACGGTCGAGGCCGGCGGCATCCTCGCCCTGGCCGGTTGCGCCATTCTCGCGGTCCAGGCCGCCGATCCCGCAGCCCGCATCCGCGTCGCCAACTGACGCCGAGTATGGCTGCACTCACATACACCGGGGGCCTGTGTAGGACCCTACAAATGATCTCGGATCACCTCGACAGCGCAGCTGCAGATCTCCTATGAGCCTGGATCCCCCAGCGATCGCTGCAGTCAGTACGCCAGTCAAGACTATCAGCGGCGGCGCTTGCTCGGGCGCCAACGCCTGCAGCGAGAGTTTCTGGGCCAGGCTGAAGGTCACATTCGTCTATCGGCGCCGGTTCCGCCCGAGGGCTGAAGCCAAGCAAGCCATCTTCCAGTACATCGAGGTCTTCTACAACCGGGTACGCAGAACCCCGCTCACGGCGGCGGACCAGCCTTGCCCTTCTGCTTGAGCGGCTTGCCCAGGATCGGCACCGGGTTCTTGAAGTATTCCCCGCCCATCAGGCGCAGGTAGCCACCGTCATCATCGGGATAAAGGCTCTGCCTGCCCTTGTTGCCGGCATGCGGCGTGGGATTGGTGATGCCATCCTTCTTGGCGTCGAGGACGCAGGCCCCGTCGCCACCGAGCGAAAAGATCCACATGCAGCAACCGGCCGCCGCCATCCGTGCGGCCACGCGGTTGGCCGGATAGTTCTCAAGCAGCAGTTCGGTCACGCCATCCATGGCGTGACCGTCGCTGCCGTCGCAGGTCGCGTAGGTGCTATTGCCCTGCGACAGCTGCCAAGCCACGCACCACATCCCGGTGGCGTCGTGGATCGGCTTGATCCATGCGCACCAGTTGTCGACCGAACCGTGCATGGTGACGGTGTCGGCCTCGGTGTAGGGTGGGTATTTGGCGGCCGAGCCATTGCGCGCCTGGCCACGGTCCCAGTCGTGCAGCTGTGTGATGAAAAGATCCCAGCCGTTCTTCTGGTTCACCTCGGCGGCGTTGAGATATTCGCCCCACTTCTCGCCAGACATCGTGCGGTTGCGATCCCAGGCGCTGGGGTTGGCCGCCAGCAGGACATGCGGGGCGTAGCGGTTGCGCAGGATGCGGAAGGCAAGGGCGAAGCCCTTCACCGTGTCGGGGATGCCCTTGAGCTCGGGCATGCCGGAGCCACCGACCAGGATCGTCCCTTCCTTGTCGACATCGAAACCAGCAGGGATCAGCAGGTGCCCCCACTCGTCGGGCTCGACCTGCATGACGCAATCGACGTCCTCGAACTCCTTGGCCATCTCGAGGAACTTCTTCACCATGCTCCAGTAGGCGATCATCGTGCTCTGGGTCCTGGCGTTCACCGGTGTCGCCGCCGCCGGGGTCGGCTTGTAGCTGGCCGGCGGAGCCTGGGCCAGACCGTACCAGGTGTTCCAGCAGATCACCTTGGCGGTGCGGCAGCCTTCGAACTTCTTGCGCAGATGGCCGTACTTGAAGAACCATGTGTCCTTGCCCTCGACGTCGTTCGGCGTCGCCACCACGTTCGAGTTGTAGTCGGCCAGGCAGGCCCAGCGGTCGCCATGCTTCTCCCGCGTCTCGATGATCCACTCCGGGCTCGCCTGAATGCCGATGGTGAAGTACTGCAGCAGCTGCCCCGTCATCACCCGTTTGCGCCGTGCGGCGCCCGGATCGCTCTTCGCCAGCAGCTCCAGCTCCAGCCTGGCGAGCAGCTCCTCCGCCTTGGCCCTGTCCTTCTGCACCGCGCCCGAGATCTTGACCACTGGCTTGGACGGCTCGGCCTCGACCTTGCGGAAGGACCTACCGCCATTGGCCTTGTCCGCCTCGTAGGCCTTGCGCCGTTGATCCCACGTTTGCTTCGCCGTGCCGTAGGCCTCGGCCGCCGCCGTCTGCAACTCTTTCATCTCTGGTGCCGAGGAGCCGGCCTGGCTCAACCCGATGAGTGCGACGCTGGTGGCGCCAGCGTGGTCGGTGGTGGTGACGACCGCCCAGGCGACCGGCTCTGCGGCGACCAGCGCAATATGGATGAGGAGCAAGAGGACGAGTTGGTAGCGCATCTCAGTTCACTATAAACCATTTCGTGTCGATCAGAACAAAATCGGCATTCTCGCCAGGCATGACCTGCAATGGAACCGACATTGTCTGCAACTCAGCATTGATGGCGACTCGCTTGAAGTCGAGGTTCTTCAATGACTGGATTTGTGCCGATTTGATCTCGTTTTTCCCGACGAGGACTGACGCAAGTGCGTCGAGGTAACCACCATCCCGGAGCCTTTTGATCATTGCCGGATGCATGTGCGCATTGATGAATTCCTCCGCTTCGGCCTTCGAACTCACAGCCTGCACCTCAGCGACGATAGTATCCACCTCAGCGCTCAAGGACACTAGGGTGAATTCTGCGGCATGAAGCATCTGCGTAACCAATAGAATGGCTAAGCTACATGGCCACATCGGATATTCCTTGGGAAGGCGGGATACTGTTCCGGCCATGGCTACGGCTCCGCACGAGCACGAACATCTTTGCCAGATTGAACCGCTTTGTCCCTACGACCGGCGGCATCAATCACCGAAACAAAATTATCCGTAATGAACTTCCCTGCCGCATCGCCAATAGCCACGTCACACAGACGGTATTCCACTCCATTGAAATACGTCATCACCATCATCGAAAGCGGCGCGAATTCATGGTATACGATATAAAAATCCCTTCTATATGCTCCTCCGTCAACAACGCATCCTACATATTTATACTTCCCCATGGAAGCCCCCAACAAAAGTCGTGATTGCGGTGGGATGTCCATCAGTCCACGTGCCATATTGGCGGCGAATTCCTCGGCCTTTGCTGGCTTATAGTAATGTACTTTCGCAATATTTTGAAGCGCCTCTGCGTTGCCTCCAATGAATGTTTCAACAAGCGTGACGGATAGCTTGCTTGGATGTTCCTCAGAAAAGAGGCCACCTGCAGAAAAAATAATGAATAGAAAAATAGACATTAGGTTCATTGATCAGACTCCTTGGGTGATATTGGATCATCTACCATCGCCTCGCGCTAACTCTTTGGTGAATCACAAAAGCCATTGCGATTTAGTCTCATCACTTCATCTGGCTCGCCGCGGTGATCGCGAAGACGGCCGGGGAGCCCCATCTCTCCTCGCCGGCGACCATGTCGATGGTGGCGTTCACCGCGGAGCAGTGGCGTTCACCGCGGAGCAGGAGGACTAAACGGCTGTGCATTGTCGTTCCCGGTCAGTTCGCGATGTACCAATGATTGTCGACCAGGACGAAATCGGTCTTCTCATCAGCCGCAGCCTGCGAGGGGACCGTCATCATCTGCCGCGCGGCATCGATGGCGACACGTTTGAAATCGAGTTGCTTCAGCGATGCGACCTGTTGCGCCTTGATCGCATTTTCTCCGCTGAATATCTCCATAATCGGATCCAGCTGGTCCGCGGCCTTGAGCTTTGCGACCGTCGCCGGCAGCATGTGTGCCTTGACGAAGGCCTCAGCCCCGGCCTTCGAGTTCACGGCCTGCAACTCAGCGGCAGTCGCTTCCACGTCCGCGCTCAGGGACGCAACGGTGAATTCGGCGGCGTGGAGCGTCTGCGTGACCAGCAGCGCAAGCATGGCGATGATGCACGTTCTCATGTCTTCTTCCTCGTTTGGGGGGTGGATGTCAGAATCATGTCACTTCACCTGGCTTGCCGCGGTGATGGCGAAGACGGCCGGGGAGCCCCATCGCTCTTCGCCGGCGACCAGGTCGATGGCGGCGATCACCGCGTCGGGACGCGGGTTGGTCCACTGCATGACGTAGATGACCGGTTGCTGCCCGTCCGCGGCGGCCGTCCCGGCCCAACCGACAGCGGCGTTGATCCGGCCGGTGGGCTCGCGCGACAGCCAGTTGCTGATGTCACGGCCCCAGCGCACCGGGACCTCCGCCGTCTGGCCGTCGGCATAGCGCACGGCGTAAGTCAGCACGACCGGGATCTCGCCTGGATCCAGGCCGGCGCGGCTGCGCTCCTTCATCCACTGCAGATGCCGGCCCAGATCGCCACGGTCGTTGTGGGTGTGCAGGAAGAACAGGGCATCGGCCTTGCGTCCCACCGGCAGTTGCTCGATGCGGTCGGTCCGCACGGTGCCGCCGCGGCCGCGCAGCATGTAGGCGGTCGGCACCGGCGAGGTGGTAAACCGCGGCAGCAGGAAGCGCACCCCGGCGAAGACCTGCTCGCCAGCCGGCATGGCGGCGAGATCGGTCGGCCCGTCCCACCAGGCCGGCTGCTTGCCGCGGCCGACGTAGGCGGTGCACTGCTCGACCGGCAGCACGAGCGGGTCGTACTTCAGCTGGCTGCTGACCACCACCGTCCTGCGGCCGGCGGAAACCGCCCCGAGGTTGGCGAGCAGGGTGTTGGCGATGCTCTGCTTCTTGATCGCATTGGCCGGGTTCACCTCGCGTTCGACCGGTTTGAGCTGGTTCAGCACGATGCCTCCCCTGCCTTCGTCATAGCGCACTAGGCCGCCGATATTCAGCAGCGGCTTCACCCGCCTGAGGTAGGCGTCGGGGCGCTTCACTGTCAGCCAGAGGTTGTCGATCACCACGATGTTGGCGTCGCCGCGCTCGGCCCACGTTGCTACTTCGAGCGTGACCTTGCGCGCCTTGCGCGGCGCGATGGCCACCTCCTGCACCCCGGGATCGATGCGCAGTTCGGCAGGAACTGGGACCGGGTCCTCGTCGAAGTAGAGGTTCATACGCGTGATCGGGTGATACAGGCGGCTGGGCTGGATCTTCAGCGCGGTGATCTCCTCCTCCTTGGGCAGGGTCAGCGTCCACTTCAGCTTATGCCCCTTGTCCATGATGATGGTGTAACAGAAGCACCAGTTGTCGGCGCTGGTGAAGCCGTTGACCATGTTGCGCGGCCAGTGGTCGGCGCCGGGATCGCTGTCGCTTGCCTTGCCCATCGCGGTCGGCGACGGGAAGGCGCAGAACGGGGCGATGTCGGTGTGGTCGACGATCCAACTGAACTGGTCGGCGTCGGGCCGCTTCAGCGCCATCCACGGGTACATGTTCTGGCCGGTGTCCATCACCACGTCGCGCAGGGTCAGGCCGGCGGTCAGCGCGTCGGCCGGCACCGCCATCAGCACGCGCTCGGTCGAGAACGGACGCAGGACGTGGTCGACGCTGACCAGGCGGTTGAAGTCGGCGAGGCCTTCGGGGGTGACGCCCCAGAGCATCAGCCAGTTGCCCTTGGCGCACCAGGCCCGCACGCCGTCGGCCTTGCCGGCCAGGAGGCCGAGGTTGGCCGGGCTGGCCTCGACCACGGCGATGCCGTCTGCGGCGATGGCGGCTAGCGGATCGGCGACGGTCCGCTGCTGCACCCCGGAGGCGGCGATCACGCCGGCGATGGCGGGGCCGGCGGCGACGCTGACCTGACGGCGCACCGGGGCGTAAGCCGCGGCGTGGTTGAGCATCTGGCCGAAGACCTGCTGGGCCACGGCGCAGGTGGCCAGCTTTTCGCCGATCGCCAGCTGGCACAACAGCATCAGGCCGTCGCCGGTCTGGCACTCGGCCAGGGCGGTGCCGGCCAGGCCCTCTTCGCACTGGAACAGCGAGCGGTAGCCGCTGCTGCCCTTGCGGTAGGGATTGCGGTAGACGACGTGGTCGGCGCCCCAGGTGAAGAAGTCGTCCTGTACCAGGCCGACGAAGATCGGATGCGCGACGTCCTCGATGAAGCCGTAGCGGCCGCGCAGCTCGGGCGTGGCGCCAGCCGCCTTGGCCTGCATGCGCGCCCACACCGTGGGCTCCTCGTCGAGCGGCTCGAGGTCGGCGGGCAGGGCGCGGTAGCGCAGGGGATAGCGCTGGTCGAGCACCACCACCTTCAGTCCGCGCACGGCGCGATCGTACCACAGGGGATCGCTCACCCGCTCGATCGGGATGCTGTCGGGACCGAGGACCAGGACCTTGGTCCCGGCCGGGATGGCGTCGATCGACGTCGTCGCGGTGAAGGGGATGCCACGCGCCTGCAGATGGGCCGTGACCGTCCCCTTGGGATCGCACACCACCAGCTCCGCCGCCGGCAGCCCGGGTTTCGCCACCAGCGCCGGGACGAGGACGCGGATCTCGCGCTCGTCGCGGTAGATTGCGGCGCCACCGCGCGTGGCGCCGAGCACGAACGAGCCGCGCACTGCGGCCGGGACCTTGGGCAGGGTGAGACGCACCGTCCATTCCTGCTCGCTGCCCGGCGCCAGCGCGAACTCCCGGCTCTCGCCGCCGATCCGTTTGCCGTCGAGTTGCAGTTCCCACGTCGCGGTGACCGGGTCGGCCTTCGAGGTGTTGTTGAACACCCGCAGGGTGCGCTCGACGGTCTGCCCGGGGGCGAAGGTGGTATCCCACTGGCGGCACAGCACCGCGACCGGCTGCCAGCCATTCCAGTAGCGGCCGAAGCCGCCACCCAGCCAGTGCTGCCAGGCGGCGACCTCGCCCCAGCGCCAGCCCTCGTTGAAGATCTGGCCGAGCCGGCGCATCGCGTCGCCGGTCTCGCCAATGCCGATGAAGCAGCGCTCGCCGCCGATGGTGGCGAACTGCTCGGTGCCGTAGCCGCTGGCGAAGAACACCTCGCCCTTGAAGATCGGCCGGTCCGGCACGAAGCGCCACATGTTGCGGCTCTTGGCCTCCGGCGTGTACCAGTGGTCCCGGCTGTAGCTGGCGTCGGGCAGGTCGCGCCAATGCAGGTTGTACATCTCGGTGTAGTGCGCGCCGTTGACCGGCAGGCTCTCATCCTTGAGCGCGTTGCCGCCGTCGACCATGGCGGGCCGCGTCGGGTCGAGCTTCATCACCACGTTGCGGATCGCATCGCTGGCCTGCGGCTCGAACAGGTCGGCCATGCCCAGGTTGCAGGCGTTGACGAAGACGACTTCGTTCTCGACCGACCAGATGGCGATCGAGGGGTGGTTGCGCTCGGCCTTCACCCAGGCCGCGAGCTGCGACTTCCAGTTGGTCATCAGGCTGGCCTTGGCCCGGCGCACCTTCTTGCCGTCGACCATCACCTCCTCGACCAGGCCGATGCCGAAGTTCGCCAGCTGGCCATCGAAGATGCCCGACGTGCGCACGACCATGCCGGTCTCGTCGAACCAGGCCAGGGTCTGGTCGCGGGTCATGCCCTTCAGACCGCCGTTGGTCCACAGGCGGGCGGTGTTCTGCCCGCTGCGTCCGGCCTGCGCCGTCATCGCCTGGGCGTCGGTGTTGTGGTCGCAGTCGCCCCACAGCTGCCACTTCACCCCGTTGAGCCGGAACACATGGCTGTCCCACGACCACTCGCGGAAGCCGAAGCGGGTGCGGCTGACGTCGATCGCCTTGCCCCCCTCGGTGACCGTCGCGACGAGCTGGTAGAGGTTGACGTCATCCGGCCACCACAGTTTCGCATCGGCCCAGGCCTCGGCGATCTCGACCACCTTCGTTTCACCGGCCGCCAGGGCGACCTGGACTGCCTGCAGCTGCTTGGCCGGCTTCGCCGCCGCACCATCCCGCGACCATGGCACGGCGGACAACGCGACGCTGACGGTGCGCGCCGCACCCGGATTGGCGAGCGTCGTCTCGACGGCGATGCGCCGGTTCTTGACCGAGGTCTTCACGAAGAGGTCGGCTGCATAGGCCGGCCCGGTGGCGACCAGGGTCGCCGGTTCGGTGATGCCGACCGTGGGATCGGAGACGACCGGCAGGTCGTGCTGGGCGCAGACGCCCATGTTGTCGGTGAGGAAGCCGTTGGGCAGGTTGCGGAAGCCCAGCCAGCCGTGCTTCGCATCCTTGGAGCCGTCGAGCGAGTAGTAGCGGTCCTTGATCACCATCGCGATCTCGTTGATCTGGCCCGGTTTCACCCCCGCGCTGACGTCGACCTGCCAGGCGGTGCTGTGGTCCTTCGACCAGCCGCAGGCGACGCCGTTGACGAACACCGTGACAAGGGTGTTGAAGCGCTCGATGGCGAGATGGAACGAGCGCCCGGCATGCGCCTTCGGCACCTCGACGCGGCAGCGCGCGATCAGACGATGCTGGAAGGAAGCCTCGGGACGCTGCTGGTTGCGATCACCCGGCACCTGCAGGGCGTACCAGCGGAGGCCAGCGAAGGACGGCAGGGCCGCGACACCCTCCAGGCGGCCTTCCGGGTTGCGCCCCGGAGCGGCGGCGAAGGACTCCTCCCAGTGCGCCATCTGCCAGGCCCCGGTCAGGGCGACGGCGCTGCGTTCGCCGGCTGGCCCTGGTTCGGGCAGCTTGAACAGCTGGGCTTCCGCCGCGCGGGCCGCCTCGTCGCGATGGTCCTCGCCCGGCTTCCAACGTCCGTCGGGGCGGAACGTGCCGGGGGCGGCGACGCACAGGGCGTCGAGCATGCCGAGGATGCGCTCGACCTTGACCTTGTCACCGTCCTTGCGCTCGGGGCGGATCCACTGGATCTCGATCCGCAGGGTGCCGGTCTTGGCTTCGATCTCGCCGAGCCGGGCCCAGGCCAATTCATTCCAGGTCTGGATCTGCTGCACATCCTGGGTCGGGGCATCGTTGCCGCAGTCTTGCCAGGCGCCGCCGGCGACGCGCCAACGCAGCGGCGAGCGGACCCGCTCGTAGCCGATGCGCGCCCACACCTCCTGCCGGCCGGCCGTGCGCAGCGTCAGATCGTAGCCGAAGGTCAGACCATCGGGCAGCAGTCTGGCGACCTCGGCATCGCCGACGTTCACATGCAGGATCCTGCCATCCGACATGATGCGGCTGAGGCCCCAAGCATCGCCGTATTTCACCGCCGCCGCGCTCAGCCCCTCGGGCAAGACCGGCTTGGCGGCGGGCGACTCGCCTTCGCACCAGGCGAAGTCGACAGCCTCCAGACCGGTGCAGAGGACGATGGCGGTCAGCAGGCGTGCGATCATGGCAGAGGTCCGATCTGTGTTCAGGGGTTGTCAGCGCCGGCGCTGACGCAGGCTTACCAGGAACACGCCGATCAGCAGGCTGAGGACACCCGCACCGCAGCCTCCACCGCCACCGTTCCCCTGGGTGCCAGCCGCCGAGCCGCTGCCCGTTGGGGTCGTCACCTGCATCCAGGCTGATTCCGCGGTCGCCGATCGTACCGCGGGCGACCCCACCCCGTCATCGCTGCAGGTCACCTGGCAGCGTACCCAGCGTCCAGCATCGGTGGTCAGCAGGACATATGCACTGGATGTCGCCCCGGCGATGGCCATGGGATTTGCGCCCAACGCATCGTCTGCCAGCCACCATTGATAGGCGTAGGAACAGGTCGACGTCCCACCCACAGCCGTGTCACGGTTGTCATTCCAGCTTCCGGAGCTGCACATCAGGTTCTGCCCCGCCACGGCCGATCCGCTCACCAGCGGCCCTGCCGTGTACACCGGCGCGTCGTTCACCGCCTGTACCGTCACCGTCACCGCGATGCTGTCGCTCAGCACGCCATCGCTGACCTGCACCACGAAGGTATCGCTGCCGTTCCAGTTGCTCGCCGGAACATAGGTGACGGCCGTGCTGAGCCCGCCCGCCGACACGGCGGCGGTGCCGTGCCCGGCCTGGGTCGCTACCGACCAGGCCAAGGTCGCCGAGTCCGCATCCGTGGCGTGCAGGACCAGCACGAACGCGTTGGGGCTGCCGTCCTCGGACATTGTCGCCGTGGCGGTGGCGCCCTCGGTGATCACCGGGGCGACAGCGGACGTGGCGATCGACACCTGGAAGGTGCCGAGAATCTGGCCCGGGGTTGCTGTTCCGCCGATGTCCTGAACCGCAGCTTCGAGCAGTGCCACCGTGTAGGTGCCGTTGTCCGTTGCATCCCAGCTGCCTCCAGGCGCCGGCACCAGGTAGGTGGCCGTCCGCGGAGTCCCGTTGCCGGCCGTGTCGATGCCGGCGAGGGTCGGGGGCAGCTGGGTCCCGGCCGCGTTGGTCACCCGCAGGTCACCGCCGCCGATGGAAGAGACGTTGACCCCGTCCGGATCAGCATAGCGCACCTGGATGGCATGCGTGGCCGCGCCGGCGCCACTCACGTTGCCGGCTGTCAGGGTCGCGGTCGGCGGCGAAGTCCCCAGGGACAGCAACTGCACCTGATCGACGACCGCGATGCCCAGCATGGCCGGCGAATCGTTGCTGCAGGCCCCGAAGCCGACCAGCGTCGTGACTGGCAGCGTGTCGGCGCCAGTGGAGACCTGGTTCCAGGTCGTCCCATCGGTCGACTTGAAGGTGGCGAGTGTCCCGGCTGAACGTTGGATGCGCAGCCACACCGGCACGGAATGGCCCCAGGCCAGACCGCCGGAGGTGACGGCGCCGCTGGTGGCCGATCGCCGGTTGTCGACGATGCCTCCGGATGGACCGGTCAGCAGGACCTCGGTGGCGATCGAGCTGGCGGTCAGGTCGGCCCGGACCATCGCCATGCAATTGCCACCATACATGGTCCCGTCCAGTCGCAGGACGCGCATGCGGAAGTCGAAGTCCCCGCTAATCGTCCGATATGCGAAGCGTGACATGTCCAGGTTCTTGCGCGAATCCGAGGAGACGCTGAAAGCGCTGCCGTCCCAGCGCGCGGCCCCGCTCGCCGCAAGTCCCGACAGCATCTCCGAACTCCAGCCGGCCGGCAGGACATTGGCATCGCTGTTCACCAGGAGGATTTGGGTCCACTTCTGCGTCCCCAGCACGGCGCCGTTTGTCGGCGCTGAGATGGTGACGCGGAATGCTGCGTCGAGGCGCGGCAGCGGCCTGGGGGGCAGGCTGAAGGTGATGGTGCGCAGCGAACTGTCGCGGTGCCCCCAGGTGAGGACACCCGAGGAGGCGACGTAGTCGGTCCCCGCCAGCGCGGTCATCTGGGCGTCGGTGAAGGAGCACTGCACCGTGTCGATGTCGCCGCCGGTACGTTGCACGCTGACCGTGACCGCGCTGCCGTTGCGGTCGGTACTCACGTAGGTGGCCACCATGCTGAGCACACCTGGGGTGCCAGTATCTGCGGCGGAGGCCGAGGCGGCCGATGATCCGGCCGCGTTGGCCGCGCGCACGCGGTACCAATAGATGGTGCCGGCGGCCAAGCCGCTGTCGTTCCAGGCGGTGGTGTTGGCTGCCAGGGTCGCGACGGTGGCCCAGGTCCCTGTCGAGCCGGCGCTGCGTTCGACCACGAAGGAGGTTTCGTCCGAGGACCGATCCTGCCAGGCCAACTGGAAGGCGCTGCGCGAGGCTGCACGCACGGTCAACCCCGTCGGGGCGAAGGGAGTGGCCATCCCGGCGGTTGCCGTGGCCATGACCCCGACGCTCTGGTTCCAGTAGGTGCCGCTCGGGGTCACTTCACGTTTCACCGTCCGCACCAGGTAGGTCCAGGTCGTTCCGTTTCCGGCCATTCCATCTGCATAGCTCAAGGCGGTCAGCGGCGATCCCGAGGGGTTGCCGGCCGTGGCGGAGCTGCCCGACAGGCGGGTGAACGGTCCCGCCGCCGTGGCCGCCCGGTAGACGTGGTAGCCGGCCGCCGCGCCGTCGGCGGAGGCGTTCCAGCGCAGTTCGATGCCGCCCGCCATGCCACGGGCCACGACGGCGCCGGGCATGGCCACCGGATGCAGGCGCAAGGTGGGATCGCCCATCAGGGCGATGTGGACCTTGCGCTGCGAATCGCCCGAGTTGGGGTAGCTGGTGCCGTCGGCGTTAAAATTGATCCTGGCCAGGTCGCCGAAGGTGGCACCGGTGGCCAGCTGATGCATCTGCCAATATGGCCTGCCCGACCAGAAACAGGTCAGGCCGGCGCCGGGTCCAAGGATGCCGCGCAGGACGTTGTCGACTCCGTCCCAGTCGCCGAAGTAGCTGCCGAACAGGCTGGTGAACACCGC
This sequence comes from Planctomycetota bacterium, assembly GCA_022841245.1. Classification (GTDB taxonomy): domain Bacteria; phylum Planctomycetota; class UBA11346; order UBA11346; family UBA11346; genus UBA11346. The sequence goes on along the minus strand of JALHRW010000001.1, from coordinate 61,009 downwards.
CTGCGGCCGGTACTGCTGGATCTCCTCGATGGTCGTCACGTTGGACACCACGCCATTGGCCCCGGCACCAGTTCCATAGGCGAGGAGGTGCGGAGTCGCGGTGAGGGTCGGATTCCATTGCGCAGCCCGGACATTGGCCCGGCCGACCAGGGTCGAATACCCCCGCCATGCCGAACCGGCGAAACCTTCAGCATAGGTCTTGAACTCGTCATCGATCATCGCCGTCGACGGAAAGATCCGCTGGCGACAGCGGAAGGCATGCGCCTTGGTGAGATAGGCGCGGATCAGTGCCAGCTCGTCGCCGCTGGACGAGAATACGGGCAGCCGCGCCAGGTCGACCCGACCGACGCCGAGTTCGATCTGGGTGGTCAGCGTGCTGGTGTCGAACTTCCCATCACCAGGCACATTGACGTTTCGGGTTCCGGTGGATGTGTAGTTGACCGTCGTGTCGGTCCACGGCTCGCTCATGGCGCCATAATAGACATCGGCGGGCCAGGCGCCCAGGTGATCACCAGAATGGCCGTCGGGGACGATGCGGCCAGAGTATGGCACCGGCACATTGCCCAACACGTAGACCAGCTTCACCCGGGAGGGATCGGCATCGTAGGCAGCCCTGATCTGCGCCTTCACCCCGGCGACGGCCGCTGCATAGCCGGTTGCTCCGACCTGGACGGCGGCGGCCTGGATGTCCGCGACGGTCCAGCCATCGGCGCGCATATCATTCCGCAGTGCCTCGACCTCGGGAGCCAGGGCGGTCGCCAGTCCGGATTCGACAGCCAGCACCACCGTGCCACGCGACTCGGTCAACGGCAGGTCGAGTCCGGCCTGGATGAAACCGTCTGCCGAACCGCGCAGACCGCCGAAGCGCAGCACCCGGTACTCATAGGGAACACCCGTCGCCACAGCTGTGTCGCTCCAGCCGGTGGCCGTGTTCGCCAGGGTCACCAACGCAGTGCCCCAGCTCACCGTCCCGGGAATGCGGCGGTACACCGAGTAGCCGGTGAAGCTGTTGGTGCCGCTGTCGGATCCGGTCGCGCCCCAGGCTAGGGTGATCTGGGCCGGTGCGGCCTGGACGCTGGCGGATAGCGGGACAATCTTCTCGTAGGCGTTGCCGGAGATGCGGAATACGCGATCACTGGTATCGCTCGCGCCGGTCGACAGCACGGCCCGTACCGTGAAGTCCTCGCCCATCTGGGTGTCGCCCGGCAGGGTGTAGACGAAGGTGCCGCTCGCCGACTGCCCGGTCGCCATGGTCTGGTAGAGGGCGCCCCCCTTCAGCAGTTGCAGGTCGACCGTGCCGGCCACCGTCGAGGTCCAGCCCGTGTAGACCACGCCATAGACCTGATTCTCGTCCCCGTTCGGGAAGTTCACCGTGATGTCGGCGGCTGCCAGCCCGGTCGCCAGCAAGACCAGTATGCACCCGGGCAAGCAGGGGATCCGACGAGCCGGGAAGAAGGGGCGACAAGACATGAAGCCTCCGCTGCCAATAGTGTTCATATACTAACGTTAGTTTTGGCTGATTGGTGCAGCGTCAAGAATGGCGGCGATGGCGGGCCATCAGTGAATCAGACAGTCGTTGGGCGGCGCCATACGCGAACACGTGCTATGAACGGTCCCCCGCTGGGGCGCCGGCGCACTCGGTCAGTGCACCGGACATGGGTACTTGGTGGTCAGCGCAGCGCCTCGCAGCTGGTCGAGCATCGCGCGTCAACCCGACACTGGGCGCAGCGGCAGAGAAGGCGGCCGGTTGGCGCGGCAAGTACCTCAGCGAGACACTGCGCCGGCGCAGCGCGACCTCGACCAAGGGCGACATCGACGCCAGCGGCCAGGCACACAAATCGCGCAAAGCAGGCGCATCAGCGGCAGCTCGGACGCGTGGCGGATCGGCGACCAGCCGATCACCGCTTCTTCGGCTTCTCCGTAGCCGCCTCAGCCGGAAGCTGCTGCTGCCATTGTGCATACTGGGCCATGAAGCGCGGCTCGGTGGAATCGAGTTGTCCCTTTGCCAAGCCCCTAAGCACGGGTTGGGCGAGCTTGGCCTGCTGCTCCTCCGGAGCCGCCAGCACGGCATACACCTGCTGACGCATCCTGATCAGTGCGTCCGCCTCCTTGAACCAGGCGGGCATGGCCCCCTTCCAGGCACGCTGGATGTCGGCCAGTTTCTTCTTCGCTTCAGCGGGTTCGTCGCCCAGCATCGCCATGATCCGGTCCAATGCCGAATCGAAATCGCCTCGAATGGGTGCAACCAGTTCCTCGATCCGCTGCAAACGTGCATCATCAAGGGCGGACATGCGGGTCCCAGCCAGCAGGGCCGCGAGTGGCACCCGCATCTTCTCCACGTCGCCCAGCTTCGCTGCCTTCGTCGCCTCACCGATCAGCCTGTCGGCCGCCTTGAGGTCGGCTGGATCCGGCAGACGCCAGTCGATGATGGCGTTCGCCGCCTGGGCCACCGGACGGGTGGTGCGGAATCCACCGCCCGCAAACGACACCTCGGCCGCCGCATCGTTCACCGCCAGCCACCACGCACCCGAGGCACCAGTGGTCATGCTGACGGTGCCGCAGGACACCGTGATGCCGGCCCGGCCTTCGCCAGGATCATGGACCAGATCGCGATCGGCATCGGCATAGACGGCGCCGCCGAGATGGCTCTTGGCCGTGCCCTGGCCCAGCACGATGACCGCGTTCAACCGATCCTTGCCGCCGACAGCCACACCGACTTCGCGCCAGTCAGGCAGCACCACGTCCTCCATCGCCATCGTCGCCAGGGGGAAGCCGCCGGCATCCCGCTCACGGATGATGCGGACCAGGGTCCTGGCATAGGCGAGCGGAATATCCGGCGCATCCGTCGCGAACATGGTCATGGCCTTGGCGGAGTTCCCGTAGCCGGCCGCACGCATCGCCGGCAGGACGTCGTAGATAGCCTTCTCCGGCGGTTTCACGTCCTGCTTCAGCAGATCCCGCGCCACCGCGCACAGGATCGGGTTGAGCACCAGCGGCGGAGCGCTGCCGCCCTGATGGAAGCAGGCCCAGGTGCGGTCGTCGCATTCCACCTGCTTCGCCTTGCGCAGCTCGCCGACCCACATGGTGCTGCGCGACGGCGTGGAGCGGTGCTGGTTCAGCAGCAGCAGCAGCGCGAGCTCGTCGCGGCTCGGGTCGACCCCCGCCACGGGTGCGACCTCCCCGCCAACAAGGGTCAAGGTCATCAGCGCGACGATCAGCATGCGCATAGTACTTCCGCGGCAGACTTATGGTGGAGGGGGCGCCACCGAGGCGTCCTGGTGGATGAAGCAGGGCAAACGGCGGTATTCCGCCACCGCGTCCTGCTTGTGCTCCTTGGCCGGAGCGATGCTGCCGGTGATCCAACGTACGATCTGCAGGGCGACGGCATCGTGGTCGACATGCACCGTGGTCAGGCGCGGGCAGTGATGGAGCAGCGGGATGCCGTCGCTGCCGGTGACCGAGACGTCATGCGGCACACGCACACCGATCTGACAGAAGTGGTAGACCGCCTGCCACGCGATCATGTCGCCCAGGCAGACTAAGGCGGTCGGCCGGCCGCTAGGAGCGAACACGGCGTTCAGCATGTCCGGCAGCGCGTCGAGGCGCGGCAGGCTGAGGACCTGAACCCGGGCGGACGGATCGAGCCCGCACAGGGTGTCGGTGAAGCGCACCCGACGCTCATGGTACATCGGCTGTTGATCGAGATCATCGCAGGTCAGGAAGACGCAGCGTCGGTGGCCCTTGCCGTGCAGATGACGGGCGAGGTCGGCGAACCCGGCGCCGAAGTCCATCTGCAGCCTGAAGCAGCGGGCGGCTAGGCCGGCCGGCATCTCGACGTGCAGCGCGATGACGTCCGGACGGGTGTACAGATGTTGGAGATGCGCCTCCAATTCCCCCCACAGCAGCACCGTCGCCACCGGGTTGATGCGCTCGATCATCTCCGGCAATTGATTGCGGTCGAGAACCACCTGCAGGGCCAGTCCATGCTCCTGGAGCAGGCCCTCCAGCACGCGCATGTAGCTCATCGAATACGGATCGAGATTGCCGCTGAGCAGCACGAAGGGCAGCGAACGGCCACGCATCGCCTTGGCGAAGATGCTGGTGCGATAGCCCAGTTCCTCGGCCACCCGGCGGACGCGCTCGGTCGTCTCGGCACTGCCGGCATAGGTGCCGCCGAGCATGCGGGATACGGTGACCGGATGGAGTCCGACCTGGGTGGCGACATCGCGCAGCGTGGCCTTCTTCATACAGCCTGATGGTATCCTTCCTGCTCAGATTGACAAGCTTAGCGCTAACGTTAGTTTTACAAGCGTAATGCCTGGCCCACTTATCCACGCTGCACCGAGCCGATGAACCGCGGCTTCACGCTGATCGAGCTGCTGATCGTGATCGCGATCCTGGCCCTGCTCAGCGCCATGCTGACCTCGGTGATGGGCATCGCCCAGCGCAAGGCCCTGGAGACCAACACCCGCGCCCTGCTGATGAAGGTGGACCAGGCCCTGCGCCAGTTCCGCAGCGAGATCGGCACCTATCCGTGGAACACCGACCTGACCAACGCCCATGCCGATCCGACGCAGTGGAGCAACGATCTCGGTCGGCGCCTAGCCTGGAAGCCGGCCGACGCGGCCGAACGCGCCACCTACCTGACGGACATGCAGAGCGACCTCACCACCATCGGCAACGCCTTCGCCTTCATCAACGGGCGCAACGTCGGCGTCGCCGGCCTGGACGGGACGCATGCGTTCCGCGCTGAATTCACCGGCGTCGCCGGCTACCGCAGCAACATCCTGTTGAACGAGAACAACGGCAACGTCCCGCTGATCAGCAGGCCCAACAGCCACTTCCTGCTCAACGGCGGGGCCGCCAGCCACCTGCCCAGCATCAACCCGCCGGCCAACAGCGACGGCGGCACGGCCATCCTCTCCGCCTCCACGCTGACCCGCCTGGCCAGCGAGATCACCCTGCTGCGCTACCTCTCCGGCCAGCTGCCGACCCTCGCCCCGGAGGGGCTCGATCCGGCGCTGCCGGCCGACAAGGCGCTGCGGCCGAAGCTCGACGCCCGCTACACCACCCTGTGCTACAACACCTTCAGTCGGTACGAGTACCGGCCCTACAACAAGCGCGGCGCGCTGGGCGACGACAGCCGCGGCCCGGCGCTGGGCGCAGCGGCGGCCAAGGCGTCCGGCTGGCGCGGCGAGTACCTCAGCGAAACGCTGCGCCGGCGCAGCGCAACCTCGGCCAAGGGCGACATCGATGCCAGCGGCCAGACCATCCTCGATCCCTACGGCCATGCGCTGGTCTACGTCTGCACCGTCAGCCCCGGGGCCCGGGCCTTCTCGACCAGCAACCTCACCATCCTCGACGAGCTGGACTACGGCATGGGGCCGAAAGGCCGGGCCGTGACCGGGGCAATCGCCTCGGATGTCCGCAGCACCGCGGCCAGGCCCTACGCCCTGGAATTCGAACTGTGGAGCCCGGGTCGCAACGGCCTGTTCAGCGCCATGCGCAGCGACCCGCAGAACGCCGATAACATATCGGTGCTGTCCTACAACAAGGGGCTGCAGTGAATCGCCTCGGCTTCAGCCTGATCGAGCTGCTGGTGGTCATCGGCATCATCGCCCTGCTCATGGGCATGGTGAGCTACGACTTCGCCAAGACCGATGTGCGCCGGCAGGCGGTGAAGGCCGCGGCTGACGAGCTGGCGGCCACATGCCGCCGGGCCCGCGCCCTGGCGATGGAGCGCAAGACGGTGCACGCCGTGGTCTTCCACATCCAGAACAAGCCGGGCAGCAGCGGGCTCGTGCTCAACAACCGTTCCGGTGGCCACTGGTACCGCATCCTGGGGCCGGGCACCGCCGACACCGCCGATCGACCGCAGATATACGACGATCTGCCGGCGATCGCAGCCGCCGGCTACAACTTCAAGCCGCACTCGCTGTTCGAGACCGCTGAATTGATCGATCGCGCCTGGGCTGATGAGGCGCATGTGCTGCCGGCGGGCAAAGCGCGCCTCCTCGCCCTGAGCGACATGGACTACGGCGACATCACCGACATCTCGGGGGCGTACCGCGGCGTGTCGGCGCACGATTCCTATCCGCGCCCATGGTTCGGCTGGTACGATGCGGTGAACAAGCGCCTGTGGCCGTGGGGCGGCTACGATCCGACGGTCGACGGCAGCGGCTTCTTCTACTGGGGCATGGATCGCACCATCGTCACGACCGCCACCGGCACTGTCCCGATCGGCATCCGGGATCCCAGACCGACCACCTGCGAGCACACCGCCACCCGCAGCCTCGCGCATTGGGATGTGGGGCAGACCAACTACCGCTGCAACGAGGCGCTCACCATCCCCAACCAGCCCTCCGGCGATGTCCTCTACACCGCCGGGACCCCACGTCCGCTGATCGACGCCGCCTGGCGCGACTGCTCGCTCGTCTTCCTCAGCACCGGCGAGGTGCGCTGGGGCAACTGGATGCCGGGACGGCACAGCCCCTACCTGTGGAACGGCAAGAACACCGCTGCCGGACCGGCCTTCCTGCGCGGCGCCAACGACCGCTGCAACGGCAGCGGGCTCGCTACCTACAGCGGCGATGTCAACCAGCACACCCAGGCCGAAGCCGGCAACTTCGACCAGGACAGCGGCGGCTGGTTCATCACCATCGCGCCAGATAGCCTGGACGACAACGACCGCTTCGACACCGCGCAAGCCGCGCTTGCCTCGATCTCGCCGCTGTACCGCGTCTTCGTCACCCGCCTCGGCGAGGTGCGCGTGATCGCGGTGTCGCGCAGCGATCACCTGCAGGGCCTGACCACCTTCCCGCCCGCGGCCACGTGGTGGCGCAACGCCGGCAACATGCAGGTGAACTTCCCCGCCGACCGCCACCTCGACGGCAGCGTCCTGGGCGGCTTCGGTCAGGGCCGGGGCGCGGTCCAGGGCCGGCCGATCACCGACTTCGTCACCCCGACCATGCTCAGCGAGAGGCAAGTGTGGCTGAAATGACCGCACGCCACCGCGCCTTCACCCTGGTCGAGATCCTCGCCTGCATTCTGCTCTTCGCGGTGGGGACGATGTCGGTGATCGGCGTCTTCCTCTTCGGCGTGCGCACCGCGGCCTCCGCCCAGGCCGAGGCCTCGGCGTGGGCCACCGCCATGACCGTGCTCAAGGACCCCCTGCCGCTCGGCGTCACCTCGGATCCGCTCACCGGGCAGAGCACACCGTGGACCTGGAGCAGGACCGGCGCCACCTGGAACGCCAGTGACGGCACGGCGACGCCGGTCTGGTCGTACACCGGCTGGGACGTCACTTCCGCCGCCCCGGTCGTGGTCTACGACATGGCCGATCCCAAGGCCAACAACGCCGGCCTGTTCACCGCCGGCACCCCCGCCCCCGGCTGCGCTTCCGGCTGGCTCAACGGCTACTACGTCGAACGCCGCGAACAGTCGCTGGCCAGCGACCGGTTGAACGACACCACGCGCCTGGTCGAGGTGCGCGTCGACGTCTACTGGGCCAGCTACGGGCCGGCCGAGAGCAAGCCCCTGGCCAGCGTGGTCGACCGCGTGCTGCGCAGCGGGGGCCTGTGATGCGTTCGCGGCACGGCATCACGCTGATCGAACTACTCGTCTCCATCGCCCTGGGGATGCTGCTGATGACCCTCGCATGGTCAGCACTGGTCAAGTCGAAGGCCGCAGCGGCGCGCACCACCGCCCGGGTCGAATTGCACCAGTCGGCGGCGGTCTACCGCGAGTTCCTGCAGCGCGACTTCGCCAACCTGGCGCCAGCCGTCGCCTTCTTCGCGCGCAGCGCGCCCGGCGTGGTGGTCGGCAGCGAGCGCAGCGACAGCGTCGAAGTGGTGTGCATGCGCACCGCCAATCCGCTGCGCACGCAGTTCTCCGAGGACATCCGCGAGCAGTTCATGTCCGACCACCACTGGATCCGCTGGCGCTTCAAGCGCACCTGGCGCCAGGTGGACGGAGTATGGAAGATCGCGGCGCACGCGCTCTACCGCTCGCAGAGCAGCGGCACCAGGCGCTGGCAGGTCGATCGCGGCATCGTCGGCGCCAACGCCAGCGTGTGGGACCAGGGCACCCAGCTGCAGAAGCCCGACGGCGGCGACTCCGGCGGCCTGCTCTTCCTCAATCTGCCGCGACCGTTGCGCGACGCATCCGGCGGCATCGCCTCGCTCGACTTCAACCGCTATAACACGCCCGACGCCAGGGTGCTGCTCGAACAGTCGGACTTCATGTCCGACATCGGCGATCTCGCCGATCTCGACCGCAATGAGCGGCTCAGCTCCACCCGGGTGCGCGACCTGACCATCGGCTGGCTCGATGCCGGCGGCAGCCAGGTGACGGTCGGCAGCGGCAGCGCCGCGGTGCACAGCATCGACGGCCTATACATGGATGCGCGCGGGCCGGCCGGGAACGACTACCGCGGCCAGCTCGCCAGGCGGCCGCGCCTCATCCGCATCGCGATGAACCTGGCCGATGATCAGGAGACCATCTCCCAGGACTTCTCCTTCTCCATCGCCGCGCCCGGCCTGACCGCCAACCCCGGACCCTGAGCCGCCCATGCCCGCAGCACCCGGTTCCCGATCCCACGGCCGCAGCAGGCAAGCGAGCGTCCTGCTCTTCCTCATGGGCCTCACCACGATCATGCTGGTGATCGCGTTCTCGTTCCTGCGCTCGATGCAGATGTCGCGCGGCACCAGCCTGGTACAGCGCAAGGACGATCTCGCCCGGCTGGCTGCCGACATGGGCATGCAGCACGCGATGACGGTGTGCCTGCACGAATACGCCATGGCCGACGAGGTGCGCGACAACCTCACCGTGCCGGCGCGCAGCCACTACGATTCGCCCAACAGCAACGTCTTTCAGCTGCTGTCGCGGCGGAAGTCGAGCAGCGAGGTGCACATCCAGACGCCACAGCCGTACGACATGGGACCGGACCTGGCCCTGCAGAATCTGCACTTCTTCGGTATCACGACCGGCCGCACCATCGGGTTTTCGAACGGCACGGTAGTCAAACCGGGGTTCGCCCGATGGTTCGAGGCCAACCGCTTCAGCTTCAAGGCGACCGGGCCAGGAGCGCTGTACGACCCGTCGACCTACGACCTCTATTCGACCACCACGCCGAACCCGGCGGCGGTCAAGACCCCCTTCCCGCCGGTCGAACCGTTCGTGCGCGGCGCCGTAATCACCAAGGCGCATCCCGGCGACAACCCGCTGCTGCTCGACGCCGACTGCCGTCCGGTGACCAGCGTGGCGGATGCTCGCTACCGGTTGCGCTACGCCGTCGGCATCGACGACATGTCGGCCGCGTTGTGGCTCAACACCGACATGCCCTGGCTGGATGCCGCGGCCCGGATGCAGTGCCAGACCGCCTACAAGGAATCCGTCTACGCGGTCGGGGCGCAGTTCGCCGGCCTCGATTACGACCGCAGCGACAGCATGGAAGCCATCTTCCTCGGCCAGGGCGCCTACGCCAACAGCCTGTTCGTGAACGGGCAGCCGCGCGAATGGCCCGGACGCGGCGGTGGCGCCATGTGGTACCGTTCGCCCGACGCCCCCCCGGGCGGTCGCGCCCTGCATTGCGTCTTCGGCAGCCCGGCCATGCGCTGGAACGATCCGGGCGGAACCTGGATCGGCAGCGCCATCACCTCCTTCAGCGACCTCGGCTTCGCCATGCAGGGCTCGAAGAGCAACTGGCACATGGCCGGCGAGATCAAGGACAACGAGTCGCGAGTGCGCGGCGATCTGGTGGCGCAGCGCTGCACCACCCCCTTCGGCCGGCCGCAAGGCGCCGGCACCGACCACCCCTGGGCGCTGAACGCGTTGATGGTCGCGCCACGCGTGATCGAGGCGATGGTCGCAGCCTACATCCCGCCGGCGGTACGCGGCGTCGCAATCACTAGCGAGACCTGCGTCCCCTGGATCAGGACGGTCAGCGGCGCCAACACCACCTTCGCCTGGGATGCCGGCAACAGCAAGGCGATCACCTGGCTGATCCCGGCCGCCGCCAACCTCACGGTCGACGGCCAGGGGCCGGACCTGTTCACCAGCTCCTTCCAGCCCGCCGGAGCGGTGCCGTTCGCCTACGCTCCACCGGCGATGCGGGACTACTGGTCGACACCGGTCGGGGCGCCGAACGCGCCGGCGACCTGGCGTGCGAGCCACGTGCCGGTGATCGACGGCCGGGCCAATGCACAGCGCTATCCAGGGGAACTGTTCTTCAGCGATGCCGCCCGTGAACCCGCGGCCCAGAGCCCGGTGGCCTGGCGCGCCCTGGCGGCGGACAACGTTACCGCGCATGCCGGATCGAGCTGCAATCCGCGCCAGATGCAACGCGACGCCACGCCGCTGAGCGCGCCGCCGGCCTGGACCAACTCGACCGCCTACGCGCTCAACAGCCGGGTCGAGAACGGCGGCAACTGGTTCATCTGCACGGTTGCCCACACCTCGTCCGCCGACGACTCCAACCGGCCCGGGGTAGGCATCAACTGGACCACCCGCTGGAGCAACATCTCATCGAACGTCTACCCGCCGATAGTTGGTTCCGACCACCTCGGCCGGCACATCGTGTTCTACAAGGCGGACAATGTCGCCGGCTCGCCACCGGCGGTCGGCACCAGCCTCAAGTTCCTCTCGCCATTCTTCAACGCCACCACCTTCACCTTCAGCAACTGGGCCGCGGAGTTCGTCCCTGCCCACCCCTTCGGCCCGGGCATCGCCGGCGCCGGTTCGGATGGCAGGCTGTCGCCCTACCGCGGTTCCTACATCAAGGTCTACACCCCGCCGGTACCGATCGACGTCAATGGCGAGACCTATCCGGCAGCCTCCTGGTCGCTGGCGAACAAGCTGTCGGCCTTGGCCCTGCATCCCTCCGCCCGCGGCCCCGCGCCGCTCAATGTTATCACGCCAGAGGGGTGGTCGGTATCGCGCAGCGCCGGCGCCCACGGCTCGCCGGCCAGCGGCATCTACCTCAACTCCTACTACCTGCGCCTGGCCTTGGCCTTCTGGCACAGCGTCTACGTCAACCAGGCGGCCAACCTCGCCTGGGCCAACCGCCAGGATGTGCGCTCCCAGACATTGTGGAGCCCGAGTCCGGCCAGCCTCGGCATCAACTATACCGCCACGCCGGACCTGGTGAACGCCACCTCGTACGTGCGCAAGGGACGGTTCGCGGCCAAGCATGCCAGCGACCCGAAAGGTGGCGACAGCTGGCTGCCGGGCGCCGCCGACTTCACCACCATCGAGCACCTCGACCGCCAGTTCCTCGCCAACCTCGGCGAGAGCTTCGACCATCCGGGCAGGCGCCTGCCCTCCGACCAGCATGCCGTCCGGCCTGCGCGCTACGTCATGTTCCAGGGGACGGGCTGGGACACCACGGTGTCCAACTACCAGAGCGCCACCAGCCTGAACGTCGCCGAGTACCGAGTAACCAACAACATCCGCACCCTGCTGACCCCGATCGACACCACCATGGGCGGTGCTCCGACCCTGACCCCGCTGAGCACCGACGCACAGAGCGGCGTCAACGTCCCACCGCACAAGCTGTGGCTGCTCGACGAGTGGAATGCCGGCAACGATCCTGGCTACGTCCCCGGGACCACCATCGACACGCAGCCGACCCGGGTCGCGCGGGCCCGGGCGAAGATGATGGAGCGCGTGCTCAACGACTGGCGGCTGAGCTTCTTCGGCGCCGCCGAGGCGTACAAGGAGTCGTTCCGGCCCAAGGACTTCGATGGCGACAACAGGGTGTTCTGCAGCGGCTACCTGGTCGCCAGCGCTGCCGATGCCGATTGCGGCCTGACCTGCTGGAAGCCCGCGTTCGGCAACGGCGATGGCCCGGGCGTGGGAGCGCAGCCCGGCGATCCCGCCACCGGTGATCCCGCCAGCCGCCTGACCGCGTTCTCGCTCACCGGCTGCCTCACCCTCGAGCGCAGCCGCCAGTACAAGATCCGCGTACGCGGCGAACTGTTCGACAACTTCATCGGCCGCGCCGTCTCCGAGCAGTATCTGGAATCCGCCCTGCTGGTCGATCCCGACGGCAACGTCACGCGCGGTGGCGTGCCAGGCAACCTCGAGGACGCGGTGCTGATGTTCCAGCACCCCGTGCACAGCTACTACCGCGGCTATCTCAACCGGGCCTACCCATGAACCCAGCCGATCCCCCGCAGCCGCTCGACCGCCTGCTGCGCGCCGCGCAGCCGCAGCCACCCGCTGACCTGGCCGGTTTCATCGACCGCCTCCAGCTGGTCTGCCGCCTGGCCACCATGCTGCAGGAGGCGCATGCCGAGGGCCGCTACCATGGTGCTATGCGGCCGGCGCACGTCCTGGTCTCGCCCCAGGGCGGAGTCGGCCTGGACGGCTGGGGTGGAGAAGCGGAGGCGACAGACGCCTACCGTGCACCGGAATGCGCCGCCGGCGCACCGGCCACAGCGGCTGGGGACATGTACGGCCTCGGTGCCATCCTGTGGGAGCTGCTGACCCTGCGTCCGCCCCTGGTGGTCGAAGAGAACCTCACCCGCTTCCACCGGCGCAAGCAGGCCGGCGAGCAGGATCCCCTGCCCAGCGATATCCGCTGCCGCGTGCCTGCCGACCTGCTGGCCATCGCGCGCAAGGGCATGGCTCCCGATCCCGCTCTGCGCTGGCAGGGCATGGAGGAACTGCTCACCGCGCTGCGCGGCTGGATGCAGCGCCTGGAGAGCGTCGCCATCACCCTGCAGGCCGAGCACGAGCTGGCCGCTGCCGCCCAGGGGCACGGCGAGGCCCGCCTGGTGGCCACCACCCTCCGTTCAGCCCTCGCACTCTGGCCGGGTAACCCCGCCGCCCTGGATGGCCTGTCGAGCGCCGAGGGGGCGCAGGCGATCGCCGCGATCCGCGAGGGCGACGAGGCCGGCGCCAGCGGCCATCTCGGCCAGCTCTCCGGAGCGACCCACGCGGCGGTGAACGCCGAACTGCACCTGCTGCAGGCGCGCAACCAGCGGCGGCGCTGGAGCTTCGCCGTCCTCGCCGGGGTGCTGCTGCTGATCGCGGCGGTGGCGGTGTGGACCTGGCGGCAGGAGGCCGCCTCCACCTGGCGCAGCGAGACGCAGTGGGACTTCAGCCGCGGCGCCGGCACCAGCGGCCTGGAGTCGACCTGGCGTGACGTGCACCTTGCCGAACCACTCGCCCCGCCCGACGGGGACGGGCTGTCCCTGCCGCCGGGCCGCATCGTCTGGCTGCGCAGCGTCGACGGCCGCGGCGATGTCCGCCTGGGCATCGACGTCACCTGGACCAGGCAGATCGACGGCATCGAACTGATGTTGGCGGCGCCGCGCATCCAGCCGCCGGCCTCGTTCATGACCCAGCCGGGGTACTCCTGCCAGTTCGGCGGGTTCCGTGGCACCCAGACCTTCCTCTCCTCCAGCGCGGAGGCGGGCTGGCCGCTGCGCCCGGCGCCGATCGCCTTCGCCTTCACCCCGGGCCGGCGCTACCGCCTGGAGCTGGAGCGTCAGGGCGAGCACCTGCGCCTGCGCGTCGACGGAACGGTCGTATGGGACCAGCGCGAGGTGGTGCCGATCGGTGACAGCAGCTTCCGCTGGCTCGCCCTGCGCACCTGGGCTCAGGTCAAGGTGGCGCGCATCGAGGTCGAGAAGCCGGCCGGGGCACCGGCCTCCGTGAGCCTCGCCACCGCCGACGCCCTGGCCGACGCTGGACATCATGCCGATGCCCTGGCTGTCTACCGGGCTAGCCTGCGCGGCGATTTGCCGCCCGCGCAGCGTCATCAGGCGATCGCCAAGGCCCATCTCGTCGCCGCCCGGCTGCCCGATCGCGATGAGGAACGCCGTCAGCTCCTGCGGCTCGCCGAGGAGAGCATCCCGGAGGACTCGCCGTACCTCTCCGACGTCTTGCAGGCCGAAGCGTTGTGCCGCTGGCAGGCCCGCGATTGGCAGCCGGCGTTGCAGCTGGCCGGACGCGTCCAGCGACGCTATCCCGGCACGCGCTGCGCCCTCGACCTGCTCGGCCGGCGCGTCGACGGCGTCCCGCCCTCCACCCTCACCGCGCTGCTCGGCCTGGTCGCCTCCGGCTCGCCGGTGTCGCATCTCGACCTCGCCGGGCTCGGCCTGGCCGATCTCACGCCGTTGCGCGGCATGCGCCTGGAGTCGCTGGACATCAGCGGCAACCGCATTGCCGACCTCGCTCCGCTCGCCGGCATGCCGCTGCGCCGGCTGGTCTGCGCCGACAACCTGATCAGCGACCTCGCTCCGCTCGCCGGCATGCAGCTGGTCCGCCTGGATGCCGGTGGCAACCGCATCAGCGGCCTCGCCCCGCTCGCCGGCATGCCGATGGAGCGTCTCAACCTGGAGGGCAACGCGATCACCGACCTGGCGCCGCTGGCACGCATGCCGATTGAGTTCCTCCGCCTTGAACGGAACCCCCTGGCCAGCCTGGCGCCGCTGGCCGGCTGCGTGCAGCTGGCGGACCTGGCGGTCTCTGACGCGCCGCTGAGCGACCTCGCCCCCCTGCCCTTCGTCTCGCTGCGCATCCTGTCGGTGCAACGCTGCCCGGTGCGCGACCTCGCGCCGCTGGCCGCCAGCCGGCTGGTCTGGCTCGATCTCAGCGGCACGCAGGTCAGCGAGCTGGGCGCGCTGCCGCGCGCCACTATCGAATCCCTCACCCTGGCCGGAACGCCGGTCAGCGGGCTGGCCAGTTTGGCCGGCCTCGCGCTGTACCAGCTCGACCTGAGCGGAACGCCGCTCGCCAGCCTGGAGGGGATCGCCGGCATCACCATGTTCCGCAACACGCGCCTGGTCCTCGACCGCACCCGGGTCGCCTCGCTGGCCCCGCTGATGGCGCCGGCGCTCGACACCCTCAGCATCCGCGGCACCGCGATCAGCGATCTCGGCCCGCTGGCCGGCCGGGCGCTGAACCAGGTGCTCGCCGACGGCATCCCGGTGGCGAACGTGTGGGCGCTGACCCAGGTGAGCGGCCTGCAGCGGCTTAGCCTGCTGGACACGGCGGCCAGCGCCACCGCGCTCGACGCCCTCGCCGACCATCTGGAGCGCGAGATGCTCCTGCCCGCGGTCGCCGGTCCGTTGCGCATCCAGGCCGCTATCAAGGCACAGGACTGGCGCCGGCTGCGGGCCATGGCCCGGCGCATTGGCGCCTACGACCGCCTGCCCCTGCCGGCCGAACTGGGCCACGCCGAGGCGGCGGCCCTCGCCAGCGCCGCCGGGGCCCGCCTGCCCTGTCCGCTCGACCGTGCCGACCTGCGCCTGCTCGCCAACCACCCGGCGATCACCGGCCCCTTCTGGGTCGGGCTGAAGCCACGCAGCGATCCCGCAGGCATCCCGCGCTGGGTGAACGGCCGCATCGATCCGAATCTGGCGCTGATGATCCGACCGCAGGCCGATCCCTACGCCGGCACCGCCTGGTCCTGCCCGCCGACTCCGGCCGAGCCGCTGCTGCAGGCGCTGGATGCCATCAGCGGCAGCAGGTACGTCGTGCTGGAGTGGTGATCAGGGACGCAGCGACCAGGCCTTGGTCTGCGCCGGCTTCGACCAGGTGCCGCTCACCGGCCCGACGTGCCCATCGATGAAGACCTGGTTCACCCGCCCGCCATGCTTGACGATCTTCGGGTTGTTGAGATCCGGCGGAGCGCCAGGAACGATCGCGCTGCCCTGCAGCGGCCACGGGCTGTAACCGGTGGCATCGGCGTAGCACCAGAAGTACGCCTGCCCGCTCCATACCCCGACCATGCCATCAGCCAGCATCACCGTCTGGCTACTGACCTTGGACAGAGCCACCGGGGCGAGGTCCCAGCTGCCGGCACCCTTGTTCCACACCCCCATGATCTTGGAATTCATCGAGAAGTGGAAGGAGAAGCGGTCGACCCCCTTCCACGGATTGGCGATCTCGCGTTCGGCCCACGGGCAGTGGTAGACATTGTTGCCGGTGTAGAGCGTCTTCTGGTAGGAATCGTCGAGATACGCCCCGCTCAGATCGGTCCACCACGGCGTACCGCTGAGGTCGGCGTAGGGCAGGACGCCGCCTTCGTCTCCGGCGTAGGCGATCACCGCCAGTCCGCATTGCCGCAGATTGTTGCCGCATTTCAATGAATTGGCCGCGCCGCGGACCAAGCTGATGGCCGGCAGCAGGATGGCGGAGAGGATCGCGATGATCGACACCACGACCAGCAGCTCGATCAGGGTGAAGGCTCCGCGGGAATGCTGGCTCATGGGTTGTCCTTCGCGGTGACGGCTTCGCTGGTGACGGTCAGGGTGTAGTTGGCACCATCGAGGATGTCGTGGTTGCCGTGGACCTGGATGAAATAGCGCCCGGGCTTGGCCGAAGATACAGAGACTTTGCGCTCTGCACGACGATTACGTGCGCCCGGTTTCGGCACCGTCTTCGTCTGCCAGGCGCGTGGCTTGGGCGGCTCGCCATGGCGGATGACGACCTCACAATCGCCGTCGAGCCCGGACAGCACCACTTCCAGCTTGCGTACGCCCTCGCCAACCAGGATCTCGTAATACTGGTTCTGATGGTCGCCGACCAAACCCGATACCGGCTTCCCCGCCTCGACCGGATGGCGCGGCAGGGCATAGCGGTGGCGCATGGCGTAATCGCCCATCATGACCAGGAAGTCGGGCCTGGTCCCCTCGGGATGGGCCGGGGTGACGACCAGGCGGCCGCCGCCCCATCCGGGTGGCGTATAGGCGATCAGCGCCGGGTTGCCCTCCATGCCTTCGTATTTCCCGTTGCGAAAGAAGCCGATGTATTCCGTATCCGCGACGCCCAGGGTCATCTCGTTGGCTCCGCCGGTGAACACCACTTCCTTCAGCCGGTCGGCCTTGAGCAGCGATGCCAGCGGATGGAACGGCGGCATGACGATGTCGTGCGGCGGCCCTTTGATGACCGGTTCCTTGCGGCTCATCTTCCCCGGCCACAGGCCAAAGCACATCTCGGTAACCAGGAAGCAGCCCGAGCAGATGCCAAGGTAGTTCATCCCACCGGCGAATGCCGCCCGCATCCGACCGGCGCCGGTCTGCTGCTGCATCTCCGCCATGCACTCGCCCGGGCTGCCGCCCGGCCAGACCAGGAAGCGCGCCCGAGCCGTGCCGTCGGGATAGAGGAGGATGCCGTTCGCGTCGTCGGCTCCGCCGATCACGTCCTGCCCACGGAAGTCGATGCAGGGCAGGCCCCAGGTCTTGGCGACCTTCTCGGCCGGCGGCTTGAACCAGTCCATGGTGTTGCCGCCCGGCCCCATGTAGCGCACCGCGCCGAGCGCCGCGCCGCCCCACCAGTCGCCGAGCAGCAGGCCGGGCTTGTCGTTCTCGATTTCATCCTTGGCCTCGGCCAGCACCTTGCCCGCGTCGGCGAAGGGCGCGAAGGCCTTGGCCAGGGCTTCTAGCTTGGCCAGGGCCTCGGCCTTCTTCCCGGCGTAGGCGAGCAGCTTCGGCTTGCCCGCCGATTCCAGCGCCTGCTCGCTGGCGAGGCGCTCGGCGGCGGCGGCGATCGCCTCCAGCATCGCCGCATCGGCCGGCTTGAGACAGGCGGCCAGGCCGGCGAGGTCCTCGACCCCGGCCGGGGTCGGCGTACCGGCGGCCAGCGCCGTGCGCAGGTCCTTGAGCACGCGCTCGACCTCCTTGCGGCGGCCGTCCGCCTCACCAGCGGACACGGAGGCGAGCACCAGGGCGGTGAGCAAGATGGTCCTGGTCATTGGATGGTCGCCTTGAGTTGGTAGTTCGCACCAGCCGGATCGAGATGCCGGCCAAGCACGCCGATCCAGTATTCGTCCTCCTTGGTCGAGGCGATCACCACCTGCTCGTCGGCGGTGCGCGCCCTGGCTGAGCGACCGTCCGACTTTTTGAGCGTTGGCGGCAGCTTGGCCCGCACATAGAGGTCGCAATTCGCGCCCAGCGCTTCCAAAGTGACGGTCAGCTTCTTCCCGGCCGGGACGCTAATGCTCCAGTAGTGCATCTGGTCCTCGCCGCAGACCGCGGTGGCCGGCTGTTCGACGACCAGCGGGCGGCGCGGCACCGCGTACTCGTGATCGATGGCGTACTGCGCCATGGCGGCGAGGAACTCGCGGTGGTGTGCCTCGGGGTGACCGCTGCTGATGACGAGGCGACCACTCTGGTTGATGCCCGCTGGACGGTAGGCGAGGCTGAAGCAGCGGCCGGCCAGGGCCGGCATCCCACCGCCCTGGTAACGGCCGAAATACTCTGTGTCGGGGACGCCGGCCTGCAGGTCGAGCGGACCGCCGTTGAAGAACATCCCCTTGAGCGTCCCGTTCGCGGTCGCCTTCCACAGCGGATGCTTCTGCATCGCCGGATCGACCAACACGTCCGGCAACGGCTGGCTGATCCCTGGACCGAGGTCGGGGAACCTGCCCGGCCACAATCCCCACTGCGCATCCACGGCGTTGGGATGGTCGTAGCCGCTGGTCGCGGTGTAGGCGCCGGCGCAGACGCCGATGTAGTTCATCCCGGTGCGGAAGACCTGCTGCGGCAGCTTGCGTCCGACATCGAGACGGGCCTGGTCGGTACTCGGCGCGACCACGCCGACGACCTCCGAGAGGTTTCGTGTGGCATTGCCGCCCGGCATGATCAGCAGCCGCACCCGGGCGGTGCCGTCGGGATAACCCAATGCGCCGTTGCCCGACGCGACGTTCGGCGGCAGATCCTCCTTGTGGATCTCCAGGTAGGGCCGGCCCATCCCCTTCGCCACCGCTTTGCCCAGCTCCTCGAACTGGCCCAGCTTCTGCGCGAACTGGCCGGTGAAGTAGGCGACGCCGATGCCGCCGCCCTGCCACCACGGGCCGACCACCGTGCCGTCGACCAGGCGGAAGTCGCGCTCGGGGCCGGTCCAATCGGAACTGACGTAGCGGTTGGCCGGCACGGAGGCTTCACCGGCGGCCAGCACCAGCCAGGGCAGCAGGCCAAGCAGGATACGGAATATCATGGCGTGGTCCCGCGACGCCGCTGCAGCACCCAGTCCCACAGGCCGGGGGTGGCGTAGGTCGCCGCCTGGCTGGCACCGTGATCGGCGCCGGGCAGGACGGTGAGACGGACCTCGCCGCCGGCCGCCTGCAGGGTCCGCACCACCACCTGGGCATCCTCCAGCGTCGTCGAGTTGTCCTTGTCTCCGTTGAATACCCACACCGGCAGGCGGCCGGCGATCCCGGCAACGTCGCTGGCATGGAAGCCACGCCCACCGATCGGCACCGCACCGGCGAAACGCTCGGGGTGGTCGACGATGCAATCCCAGGTCCCGAATCCACCCATGCTGAAGCCCATCAGTACCACCCGGTCGGGGTCGATGCGGTCCTCGGCGAGGATGCGGTCCAGCGCCGCCAGCACGGCCGGCGGTTCCCACGGGTTCGAGGCCTGCAGGGCGTAGATCGCCAGCGGCAGATCCTTGTCCTTGACCCAGCCCAGCAGGTCCGCCTCGGGATCGCGCTGCTCGTAGGGTTTGTAGTCGCGCGGCACCAGGCCGCCGCTGCCGTGCAGGTAGATCACCGCCGGCCAGCGCCTGTCAGGGTCATGTCCGTAGCCGTTCGGCAGGCGGCGGAACCAGCGGTAGGTGGTGGCGTCGCCGTGACTGCTGCCCAGGCGGTGCCACCATGCCCGATCGCGTGCCGCCGCGCGTGGCGGCTGGCCATCGACGGCTGATTCGAGCAGGCCGGCGAGCAGAGGTGCCACGTCGCGGTCGGCCGTCAGCTGGTCGGCGAGGCGGAGGCCCAACTGATCACGCAACTGAACTCCGGCCGGATCGACGGCGACCGTCGCACCGAGCCGGCGCAGCGCGTCATCCATGAGACCCCTCGACTGCAAATCATCACCCAAACGGACGCAGGTCTGGCGGAATACGACTTCGCTGCCATCGGCGCAGCGCACGGTGATCACCGCACCATAGCGACCCGGACGCTCGGCCCGTTCCACCGCGGCCCCATCAGCTCCATACCAGCGTACCGTGGTCCCGACCACGCCAGCGGCGCGCGCCAGGACGGGGTCGTCGCAGGCCGGCGTCGGCAGTGCTGCCACGCTCAGGATGGCGGGCACGCGGAAACGCAGGCCGGCGATGCCCGGTTCCTGCTCACCGTACCACCATGGCAGGCTGGCGGCGGCCTCGAGCCGCCGGCGCAGGGCCGGGCCGCCATCCTGGACCTCGAAGCGGCAGACCTCCTCGTCGGCGCAGCACAGGATCAGCGGCTGCCCGCCTGGCGTGGGCGCGGGGATGGAGACCCACGCCGCCGCCCGGTTGCCGACCTGGCACAGCGGCGTGCGCAGCAGTTCGTCCTCGCCACGGCGCAGACTCAGGCTGGCACCCGCCTCGCCATGCGTGGCCAGCACGCAGGCCGCCACCCGATCCGGCCCGTCTCGTACGATCCACGCCGCGCGTCCGACCGTGGCAGCTCCGGGGCCGGCCAGGCGCAAGCGCTGGAAGATGTCACCGGTCGGTCCGGACCAGGACAGCTGCCGGCGTCCCAGACTGGGCAGCACCTTGTTGAGCTTGATTGCGAATTCACAGGTCGTGCCGAGTTCGGCAGGCAGTTGCAGTTGGGCCCAGGGGATCAGCGCCTCCAGGGTGAAGCCGTCGGCCTGGCGCTGACGGACGAACTCGATCCCGGTCGCAAGTCCTGTCCACTCGGCGCCGCCGCCGCGGTAGTCGTAGACGAAGCAGCGCGCCGCATCCTGGTCGGGCGCCATGCCAGGGGCGATCACCGGCTGGACCAGATCCTTCCAGGCACCACCCCGGCGCAGGAACAGTTCAACCGAATCGGCCTGGTAGGCCAACCGGGCATCGGCCGACTCCTCCCACGGCTGGTTGCTGCGCATGTGCACCGCCACCACCAGACCACGGACGTTCCAGCCCAGTTGGGCCTCGGCCGAGAACAGGAGCGGGTCGATCGGGGTGACGCCGTCCTCCGTGAACACGGACAGACGCAGGCTGGCGGCCGACCATTCGGCCCCATCACCGTCGATCACCAGATCGTCCGCCAGCCGCGGCAGTTCATACTGCGGACGCAGGTCACCACCCACGGTGCGGCTGGTGCATCCGGCCAGGCAGGCAGCGACGGCGGCGATCGTGAGAGCACTCTTCATACCTGCATTGCCGCCTTATATTTTCGTTAGTGTTGACTTTCACATAATGGGGTCTACAAGACGCAAAGTCAACCATGAAGACGTCAGACGCCACCCTGCAGGATATCGCCGACACATGCGGTGTGACGGTCATGACCGTCACCCGTGCCCTGAAGCCCGGTTCGCCGGTCGCTACCGCGACCCGTGACAGGGTGATGCAGGCGATCGAACGGCTGGGCTACCGGCCACGACCGAATTTTGGGCGTCCACGCACGGCGACGGCGCCGCCGCGCACCGCGGTCGATGTCATCCTCTGCGACCTCCAGGCCACCGCCTCGGTGTTCAAGCAGGGCCTGATCACGACCATCAGCCGCGAACTCGGCCGTCGCAACCGCGACTGCGTCATCCGCATGGCCAACGATGACCAGCGTGAATTCCTCGCGCTGTGCGAATGCATGCGGGCCGACCGCGAACTGCCGACCATGATCGTCGGCTATCTGCCCGCCCGCCAGCTGGAGATCCTGCTCGCGGTGCGCCCCAACGCCGTGCTGGTCGATCATACCGGTGATCCGGCCGTGGCCGCCCCCTGCCACAGCATCGGCTTCGACAACCTCGATGCGGCGCGCCAGATGACCCGCCACCTGCTGGACGCCGGACGCCGTCGCATCCTGCTGGTCAACGGCTTCGCCGACCACTATTTCGCACGCGAACTGGCGCAGGGCCACCACGAGGCTCTGGCGGAGCGCGGCCTGGAGCCCGAACCCCAACTGCACCTGGCGACCGACTTCACCCAGGTCCAGGCGTCCGCCGCGGTGGATGCCGCGATCGGGCGCGGCCTGGCCTTCGATGCGGTCCTGAGCAATGACGAGATGGCGATGGCCATCATGCACACCCTGCAGCGCCGCGGTCGCCGCGTGCCCGAGGACGTCGCCGTGGCCGGGATCGATGGCCTGCCACTGGGCGCCTATCTGGTCCCGGCCCTCACCACTGTCCTCCTCGACTACGACGTGCTCGGCCGCTTGGCCGTCGCCTGCGTCTGCGACGAGGCGGACACCACGACCACCCCCATCCGGCGCCGGCTGCTTCCGCATCTATGCGTCCGCGACAGCACCAAGGAACGTTGACATGCCCTATCTGCACGCCGCCGAACAGCTCCCCCGCATCGAGCGGCTCCGCGCCATCATGCACCAGCAGCAGCTTGATGCCGTGTTGGTCTACTATGACGAGTTCAACATCGGCAACGGCTGGTACCTGACCGGCTGGTGCCCGCAGTTCGAAAGCGGTGCCGTGCTGGTGCCGCGCACCGGCCCCTGCCTGCTGCTGGGCGGACCGGAGAGCGAGCCCTTCGCCAAGCTCGACAGCGCGATCACCGAGACGCGCAACTTCCCGGTCTTCATGGTCCCCGACGAGGAGTACCCCAACGCCGTCATCATCGGCTTCCCCAAGCTGTTCGCCGAGTTGCAGCAGACCCTGGGGACGGTGAAGCGCGTCGGCTTGGTCGGCGGCGGACGCATGCCGGCCGACTGCCATCGCCAGATCCTCGCCGGCTTCGCCGGAGTCGAGCTGGTCGACTGCACCGCCGCCTTCGTCCAGCTGCGCTTCGCCAAGTCGGCCTGGGAGCTGGCCCAGATCCGCGCCGCCTTCGCCCTCGCCGACCATTGCTACGCCGCGATGCGCGAGGCCGCCAGGCCGGGAGCCTCCGAGATCCAGGTCGCCGCCGCCGGCGAATATGCTGCACGCAGCCGTGGCGCCAGCGGCTTCGGCTTCTCCGCCATCGTCGGCAGCGGCAAGCGGGCCAATGCCGTGGTCCCGACCGCCAGCTCCAAGGTGCTGGCGTCCGGCGAGATGGCGATGGTCGGGATCGCCCCCAAGGTGAACGGCTACGCCGGCGTGGTCGGCGACATGCTGCCGATCGGCGGCGGCTTCAGCGCCAGCCAGAAGGCCTGCATCGAGCACCTGCGCGCCGCCTTCCAGCTGACCAAGGACGCGCTGGTGCCCGGCCGCGTCGGCAAGCAGATCGACGCACCGGCCCGCGCCTATTTCGCCAAGCACGGCCTGTCGCAATACCTGGTCTGCCCCTTCGTCCACACCATCGGACTGCACGAGGCCGAGTCGCCGTTCTTCGGCCCGCACAGCCACGACGAGCTGAAGCCTGGCATGGCGATCTCGATCGACATCAGCTTCTTCGGCCACCCGGAGTGGAACGGGGCGCGCATCGAGACCGGCTACGAGGTCACCGCCGCCGGCCTGGTACCCTTCAGCCCCGGGATGGACCATCTGCTCACCTCGGTCCGCTGAATCCGCAGGAGCGCGCCGTGCCCGCCAGCACCACCATCATCCTCTCCTTCGACATGGAGACCGACATCGGCTCGTGGGGCTCGACCACGCGGGGGATCAGCGAGGGCACCGGCGCAATCCTCGACGTCCTGCGCCGTCGCGGCGTGCCCGCGACCTTCTTCTACGTCGGACGCGAGGCAGCGGCGCATCCGGACGCAGTGCTGGCGGCGCGCGACGCCGGACACGAGATCGGCTGCCACACCATGTTCCACGAGACGGTGGGGCGGCCGGTCTACGACGTCCCGGTCGGTGGCTTCATGCTCGACCATGAGATCGACGCCCGGCTGGAGCTGGCCACCACCACGGTCGAGCGGGTCTGCGGCCGGCGACCGGTCTCGTTCCGCGCCCCGCGGCTGTTCGGCTCCAGCGCCATGCTGCGCACGCTCGACCGCTTGGGCTACCTGATCGACTCCTCGCTGCCGGCCTACGCGCACGGGCGCAGTGGCCAGCCCTACCATCCGGATGCCGACGACTGGACCCGCGATGGCGCCATGCGCATCCTCGAATTGCCGCCGTTCTTCGACATGGACGTGGCCGCTCGCACAGGCGTCGACCGGGGCCGCGACCAGTGGCCGATGATGCGGCTCAAGGGTCCGCAATGGTTCGCCGACCTGAGCAGCCGCATGGCGGCGCGCGTCCCCGCTGGCGAGGAGGCGGTGCTGGCGGTCTACCTGCACCCGTGGGAGTACGTCGCCATGCCGCAGACCATGCGCTGCGATGAATGCTCGATCACATTCGACCCCTTCATCTGGGAAGGCACCGGCACGCCAGCCCTGCAGGGTCTCGATCGCTACATCGCCACCATGCAGGAGCGCGACTGCGCCTTCACCACCATGCGTGACTACGCCGTACGGGCGCGGAGTTGATGCCATGCAGACGTCGGAACTCCTCCAACTCTTTGCCGATGGCGGCAGGCGCGCCATCCTGATCGGCGATGCCGGGCACGGCGTCATCGCCGGACTTGACCTTGAAGGCCGGCTGTATCCGGTGTTGCGCGACGAGGTGCTGACGCGGGTCAATCCCGCCGCCCTGGCGGCGGGCCCGTCCGCCGGATATGCCAATCCCGGTGGCGACGGCCTGTGGCCGGCCCCGGAAGGGACCGGTCTCGGCTGGCATTACGCCACCGGCGCCTGGCGTGTCCCGCCGGGCCTCACCGGAGCCCGCTGGCAGTGCACCGCCACCACCGAGCACAGCGCCCGCATCGAGGCGGACATCGACCTGATCAACGCCATAGGCCTGGGCGTTCCGCTACGTGCTGCCCGCACCATCCAACTGCGGCCGCAGGCCGACGGCCTGGGCGTGCTGGTTGAGGAGTCCTTCACCTACCGCGGTACCGCATGCCTGGGCCGCGAGGACTGCCTCCTAGCGCCGTGGACGCTGTGCCAGTTCGATTGCAGGCCGGGCTGCGAGACGGTGTTTCCCGATGGCGGTGCCGACTGCGTGTGGGATCTCTACGGCCCCAGCGAGGCACTGCGCCACTGCGAGGACGGGCTGTGGCACGTGCGCACCGATGGCTCCAACCGCTTCCAGCTCGGCCTGTCCGCCACCGTCCCGTGGATCGAGTTCCGCGATCCGGCGCGCGGCCTGCGCGTGCGGCGCAGCGCCGGAGGGTTGCAGGCCGGCCACGGCTTCATCGACATTGCCGACCGCCCGCCAGGCGAGGCTCCGGATGCGCGCGGCTGCCGCTACAGCGTCTACAGCGACGCCAACGGCTTCATGGAGATCGAGGCGGCCGGTGGCATGCCCGTGCGGCTCGAACCCGATGCCTGCCTGAGCGTGTCGGTCAGCACCGTATTCCACCGTGGCTGACGCCCCGGCAGGGCCGCTTCCCGGCCGCCACGCCGCGCTGGCGGTGGCGTGCGCCTCGCTGTTCGCCTTCGCCGTCTCGGCCACGCTGCTGCCCGCCGCCCTGTTGCGCGCCGCACCGGATTTCGGCATCGATGCCACCACGCTCTCGTGGGTAGCGGCGACCCAGTTCGCGGCCTGCTTCGCCGCCACCATCTACGGCGGCATGCTCTGCGACCGTTACGGCAAGAAGCCGCTGCTGCTCGCCGCCTGCCTGATGCTGGCGGGTGGAGCGGCGCTGTGGGCGGCCAGCGGCAGCCTGCCGGCAGCACACCTCGCCGGCGCGCTTATGGGCATGGGCGGCGGCATCCTCGAAAGCCAGGGCTCGGCCCTGCTGGTCGATCTCTATCCCGAGCGTCCGGGCATGGTTTTGAACCTGTCGCAGGTCGCCTACTGCGCCGGGGCGATCGCCGGCCCCGGCGTCATGGCGCTGCTGCTCGACACGCCCTGGCGCCTGTTCTTCGCCGCCGAGGCCGGGCTTGGGCTGCTCCTGCTCATCTCCTACCTGGCGGTCCCCATGCCCCGGCCGCTCAGCGCTGCCGACGCCGCACCCGGGGCCGGGCTGCTGCGCCGGCGTAGCGTGCTGCTGCCGGCGCTGGCGCTGTTCGGCTACGTCCTGGCCGAGTCGGGCATCGCCATCTATGCCAACTTGCAGCTGCATGAGCGCTTCGCCGCTCCAGAACGCTGGGCCATGCTCGGCCTGTCGTTGTTCTGGGGCGGCATGCTGCTCGGCCGCCTGGGCTGCCTGTACCTCTCCACCGTCCTCTCCACCGCACGTCAGGCCGTGCTCATGGCGCTGCTTGGCGCCGCGGCGCTGGGCGCGCTCGCCCTGGTCGATGGCTGGCCGGCCGCCCTGGCGCTGCTGGCGGCGGCCGGGCTGCTGACGGCGGGCATCTGGCCGGCGATAGTCGCCCTGGCCGCCGCGATGAATCCGGGCCGCACCGGCGGCGCAGTCGGCGTGGTGGTGGCGATCGGCTCGCTCGGTGTGGCCAGCGCACCCGCCCTGGCCCATCTCACCGGCCCGGTCCTGCTCTTTCCCGCCCTGGCCGCCATCCTCGTGCTAGTCGTGCCACTCGTCGCCATGGCCAATGAAGGCCTCCACACCAAGGGGAAATGACCGGATGCCGTACCCGCTCCTGCCTCTCGCTCATACGTTGGTTCTTTCCTTGCTGCTCACCTCGGACGTGTGCCTTGCTGCGGATCCGATCGATAGCCAGGTTCACAAGACCATCCTGGACCACCTCCGCACCCCGGACCCGGTAAGCCAGTCCTGGGCTGCGTACCGAGCTGGACAGATTGGATTCAGTCAGGCAATTTCTGAGCGACTGTGTCAATCTACCAACCTGGACCGGATATGACCCATATCAGCCGCACCCTGCTCAGCCTGACCCTGTTCGGCCTCGTCGCCGCGGGCGAGGCGCCGAAGCCCACGGCGACAGCCTCGAGCACCGTGCCTGGATCCGGCGAGGTGGTGTGGATGGAGGGCGAGCAGGCCCGCCACAACTTCAACCGCGACCGCTTCTACGACAACGTCCCGCGCAACGACCTGTCGGGCGGCAACTGGCTGTGCCACAGCGGCGATGCTGTCGGCCAGTCGGAGCTGCGCTTCACCCTCGCCAAGCCCGGCGCCTACCACGCCTGGATCCGCTGCAATCTGCCGAATTCATCGTACCGCTACGCCTTTGACGGCGGCGAACTGGTGCGCCTCGACCTCGCTGGCGCCATCGCGCCCCTGCCCCTGGCAAGCCAGCGGACGCTGGGATGGGTGCATCTCGCCCCGGTGCAGCTGGCGGCCGGCGAGCACCTCCTGCGTCTGATCGTCGATTCGGCGCTGAAGAACGCAGGCGGCATCGACTGCGTGCTGCTGACCGACTCGGCGTGGAAGCCGGCCGGCGTCGTGCAGCCGGACGGCCTGGTCGCGGATCCGAGCACGGTGGTGGCCGCATCGGCCTTCCCCCCATTCGCGGTCACCAGCGTCACTGTGCCGGGCAAGGGCGACTTCGTGTGGCTGGAGGGCGAGTCGCCCAGCCGCCACACCTGCGCGCGCCACTACTGGTACGACAGCGTCGGCCGCGACCTGCTGTTCAACAAGGACTGGCTATCGCACTACGGACCCAAACCGGCCGAGGCCGAGTACCGCTTCGCGGTGAAGCAGTCAGCCCCGTATACTTGGTGGGTGCGCTGCAATCCGGACGAGTCCGTCCTGTCCTACAGCCTGGATGGCGGCGCTCCGGTGGCGATCGACCTGTCCGCACCCCGCGAACGCATGGGCCTGACCGAGGGTGGCGACCTGCGCGCCATCGGCTGGATCAACGTCGGCAAACTCGACCTCACGGCCGGCGAACCGTCCGCTCC
The DNA here is from genome assembly GCA_022841245.1 of Planctomycetota bacterium. Classification (GTDB taxonomy): domain Bacteria; phylum Planctomycetota; class UBA11346; order UBA11346; family UBA11346; genus UBA11346. The sequence goes on along the minus strand of JALHRW010000001.1, from coordinate 33,401 downwards.
TGCCGAGGTGATGCATGCCCGCGACCACGACGAGGCCGACGCCGACCAGCGCTAATGCCAACCCCAGGCTGAAACCGAAGACCAGGACGAGGCCGCTCACCGTGCTGCCAACCGAGAGCGCCAGGAGCATGACGCTGATGGATGCCGGACAGGGCACCAGACCGCCGGCGGCGCCGAAGGCCACCACCTGCCACCAGGTCGGGCGCGTCCCGGTGCCGACGTAGCTCGGCATCTGCTCGGCGTGGGCCTTGGCGTGGGCGACGTCATCGAGGTGGTCATGGCCGTGGTCCTCGGGTTCGGTCATGGCGAAGGGCAGGCGCTCCCCACCGGCCAGTTCGATCACGGCAGCGAACTCGTGTGGCTCCTGGGGCGTCTCAGCGCTGACGAAGCGCAATGGTTGTGCCGCATCGACCACGAAGGTCAGACGTTCGATCTTCCCGCCGGGACGCGTGATCGCTGCGCTTATGGCGCCGGGCGGGGCGGTGGCGAACAACAGGACCATGCGCTCGTTCGGGAACTCACCGGTGATGCTGACCTCGCAGCGATGCTGTGGCCCGGTGGCGATGACGGGTGCCGCAGCCTCATGATGATGCGCGGCACGGGCCTGCGGGCGCAGACGCCGCCACAGCATCCAACTCCCGAGCAGCATGACCACGACGCCACTGCCGATCTGCAACCACCAGATCGCATCGCCAGCAAAGGCTTCACGCCCGATGTACAGGGCCGTCACCGCGATGCCGATGACCACCAGGCTGTGGGTCAGCGCCGCCGCCAGGCCGAGCAGCACCGCGTCCGTCCAACGGCCGTGGATGCCGACCAGATAGGCGGCGGTCATGGTCTTGGCGTGCCCCGGTTCGAGGGCGTGCAGGGCGCCAAGGCCGACGGCGATCGGCAGGTAGGACAGGGAAATGGCAGTGATGCTCATGGCCTTACCTCAGGTAGCTGTTGATGATGTCGATCACCTGCTCGGCGGCATCGGCCTGCTCCGGTGTCGCCTTGGCATCGGCGGGGATGACATGCTCGCGGATGTGGCCGGCCATGACTTCAGCCATCAACGAGTTCAGTGCCCCTCGTGTGGCCGCAATGGTCTGGAGGACCGCAGCGCAATCCGCATGGTCGTGCTCCAGGAGCTTCGCCACGGCAGCGATCTGGCCCTGGATGCGGGTCACGCGGGCGAGGAGCTTGCGACGGTCATGCTGGGTGTGCGGCATGCTGTACTATACCCCCCATGGGTATAGAAGCAACCCGCGACATAGTGGTGGTCAGGCCTCAATACCAGGCAGTGGTGAGAGCGGCGGTCGCTCACCGTGGTGCATGTCTGGCGCACCGTCTCCGCCCGATGGGCCGGGTGCTTCCGGCCTGCGCCACAACGCCAGCCGCGCCGGATGGCTGTCGGGCCACCCGGCGCTGGCGTGCACTGGTCTCTGGCGGCTGCTCAGCGGTTGCACAGCGATTGGCAGGCCGCTTCAGCGGCAGTGAGCACGGACGCCGGTGACTGGCCTTTGCTCACCAGGATGCCGCCCTTGGGACCGACCGCCGGGGCCACGAAGCGGCTGCAGTGGGCAGGCGCAGCATCAACGGTGACGGCATCTTGGGCGAGGGCCGCGTTCGAGCCCTTCCGTACGTCACCCCCCTTGGGGCCGATGTACCAGGGGCGCTCGGCGGCGGCAGTGGCCACCGGGGTCGTCGCAGCGGCCGAGGCATCGACGGTGCCGTTATGGCCCTTGCGGACGTCACCGCCCTTGGGGCCGATATACCAGGGCCGCTCGGCAGCAGTGGCCGAGGCGGCGGACGGGGCAGCGCAGCAGGCGCTGGCAGCGGGAGCCGGGTCAGCGGTCGCCGCGGCGGCGGCGGAGGCGAGGAGGATGAGGGCGGGAATGATGGCGAGGCGCATGGCTGACTCCGGGATTGAGCGGTTTGTGGGGATGGGGAGCGGATGCTGCTCTTCATTCAGAATACGTTGCGAGCGCCGCTGTTGTCCCACCCCGAGTTGAGCGGATCAGCATGAGACAAACTCCATGCTGATGACGTTCTGTCCCATGGCTTCCGCGTGCCGGGCCGATCGAGCCTGCTTCCGTAGCAAGGTAGCGATAGACCTGGATATTGATCGCCAGGGAAGGCGCCTCAACGAGGGTGCGTGCAAGAAAGGCTCGTCGGGCGTCACCGGGAGAAAACTGTCTATTAGGGTGTACCCCCCATGGCGTGAAAAGGTTCGGCCTGCATGTTCCGCATGGTCCGACCTCAGACTCCTATCTGGAACACACCATGAAACATCTGCCCACATGCATCCTGATCCTCGCAGCCACGGGCGGTCTCGCCCTCGCCGGTTGCCAGGATAACAACCGTCACAGCAGCAGCGCTCCCAAACCCTACATCCTCGATACGTGCGTCGTTGGCGGCGAAAAGCTGGGCAGTATGGGCCCGGTCACCACCGTTGTCCGGGAGGGCTACGAGGTCAAGTTCTGCTGTCCGAAGTGCCAGGTGAAGTTCGAGGACATGCCGAGCAAATACATGAAGGACGTGAAGTCGTCGCACGTCATCATTCCTGAGCATACCGGAGGCTGACGCACCAGCCGCCGCAGAGGCCGATGCAGGCGGGCGGCAACCGCACGACATCCTGAAGGCGCACCACCGCCTTGGATTACGGCAGCAGACGGACCCTGGTCATGCTGCCGGGGGGCTGGCACCGGAAAACACGCGGACACACTGCTTCCATGTACGCCTTCCCCAATACCCGCTGGAGCCTCATTGCCACGCTGCCCGGGCAGCCGCATCAGGTCGGCACGCTGATCGGCATGTACGCTGATGCGATTGGCGCGTATCTCCACACGCGCCTGGTCGGCGAGCGGGTCGAGCGGGTCGACGACATCGTGCAGGAGGTGCTGGTCGACCTCCTCTCCAAGCCCGATGTCCTGGCCAAGGCGCAGCCCGGTCAGGGGAGCAGGTTCCGCTACTATCTCATGAACCTGGCGTGGTTGGGTGCGCTCAACGCGCTCCGGCACCACCGACGCCGGGACCACGCCGCACCCGAAGCGCACGACCCCGACGGAGAGGGCGTCGCTCGCGTCGAGTTGCTGAGCGCCACCGTCCCGGCACCCGAGCAGGCGGCCATGGACCGGGCCTGGGCGGTGGGCGTGATGCAGGGTGCGCTCGATGATGTACGTGCCCTGGTCAGCGGTGGACGCCTGCCCCCGGATGCGTTGCAGATCCTGGTGCGCAATCTGGTCGATGGTCACGCCCTCCGCGATATCGCCGCCGACATCGGCATGCCCGTGGCCACCTGCCATCGGCGGTGTGCGCATGCCCGCACCGCCCTCCAGGAGGCCATTGCCGAGCGCCTGCGCCTGGTCGGTGAACTCGGAGACGGCGAGGATCCGGCTGCCGCCTGCGAGGTGCTGCTTGCCGCCATCGCCCACGGCTAGCGGGGCTCGAGGCTCAGCCCATCGTCCTGCGTCGAAGCGCGAAGCGCAGACGTCCGGCATTGAGCAATACCATGGTGCTGGAGAGGGCCATCGCCGCGCTCGCGATCATCGGGCTCAAGGACCAGCCGGTGACGGGGACGAGGACGCCGGCGGCGATCGGAATACCCAGGAGGTTGAAGGCGAACGCCCACACCAGGTTCTGCCGGATGGCACGGGTCGTGGCGCGGGCGATGTGCAGCGCGGTCGGCAGCGCGGCGATGCCGCCGTGCGCCAGCACCACATCCGCTGCGGCCTGCGCCACCTGGGTGCCGCTGCCCATGGCGATGCCCAGGTCCGCTCCGGCGACAGCCGGTGCATCGTTGAGGCCATCACCGACCATGGCGACGACGCGACCACGCGCTTGCGCCTCGGTCACCAGCGCAGCCTTGCGCTCGGGGGTCGTCTGGGCGTGCACGGTGGTGATGCCCAGATCCCGGGCCACGGCCTCGGCAACGGCAGCACGGTCGCCGGTGACCATGGCCACATTGATTCCCAGGGTCAGCAGATCTGATACCGCCTGCCGGGCAGCAGGCGTCGGTGTATCCAGGACGCCCAGGATACCGGCAGCGACACCGTCGATGGCGACGATGAGCGGGGTCCGACCTGCCTGACCGAGGCGCTCGGCATCAGACGCCACGGCGTCGACCGCTACGCCCAGGCCCTGCAGCCAGGCGGTCGTGCCGATGGCGACCGTTCTGCCGTCCACCTGGGCGCTCAGACCGTGGCCAGGCACGACGGTGGACGTCGGCGCAGCGCGCAGATCTAGGCCCCGGTCCTGCGCGGCGCGTACCACGGCCCGACCCAGCGGATGCTCACTGCCGACCTCGACCAGGGCGGCGGCGTGGAGCAACCGCTCCTCGCTCACGCCTGGCTGGGGTACGATGTCCACGAGGCGCGGTTCACCCGTGGTCAGCGTCCCGGTCTTGTCGAGCAGCACGGTCGTGATGCGGCTGGCCGTCTCGATCGCCGCCCCGCCCCGCATGAGGATGCCGAGCTGGGCCGCCCGGGCGATCCCGACGCTGATGGCGGCCGGAGTCGCCAGGCCGAGCGCGCAGGGGCAGGCGATGACCAGGACGGCGACGGCGTGGCTGATGCCGACACGGAACCCCTCCATGCCGGGCACGGCAAGCACCCAGCCCAGGACCGTCAACACCGCGATGCCGAGGACGATGGGGACGAAGATGGCGCTGATGCGATCCGCCATCCGCGCGATCGGAGCCCGCCCGGTCTGCGCCGACGCCACCGCCGCCACGATCCGGCCGATCGTCGCCTCCGCACCGACGGCCGTGGCGCGCACGGTGACCATGCCGGTACGGTTCAAGGTGCCCGCCTGCACCGTGTCGCCCGGCTGCGCCTCGGCCGGCAGGCTCTCGCCCGTGACCAGGGCGGCATCGATCAGCGTGCGCCCGGTGATGATGACGCCGTCGGTCGGGAAGCGATCCCCAGGGCGCACCCGCAGCACATCACCTGTTGCCAGTTCGGCCGCGGGCACCGTCTCGGGAACACCGTCAACCAAGCGTTCGGCGTGGTCGGGCTGCAAGGCCGCCAATCCGGCCACGGCATCGGCCAGCCGGCGCCGGGCGCCGACCTCCAACCAACGCCCGGTGAGGACCGCGGTGAGGATGACCGCGGCGGCTTCGGCGTAGAGCTCGAGGTGGTGGCCTCCGACCAGGACGAACTGTGCCCAGCTGACGACGGAACTGCCCCAGGCGGCCAGGACGCCCAAAGTCACGAGCGTGTTCATGTCCATGCTGCGATGGCGGGCGCCCCGCCAGGCAGCCAGCAGGATGCTCCTGCCCGGTCCGAACATGACCGCCGTGGTCAGCAGGATCTGCACGGGGGCGTCCCACCAGCTGCCCGTCCCTGGCAGGAGACCATGACTCATGGCCAGGATCACCACCGGCGCCGTCAGGATGGCAGCCTGGATCGCCGCCCGTGCCAGATCCCGCGATTCGGTCTGCGCCGCACGTTCGTGGACGGCGCCGGCATCACGGGCCGTGACCGCTTCGGCGCCATAGCCCAGATCCCGGATCCGGCCCACAGCCAGCGCGACGGCGTCGTGCGCCGAAGCCGCGGTCGTCACCCGGGCCTGCCGGGTGATCAGATCCACGGCCGCCGTCTGGATGCCGGGAACGCCCTGCAGTGCCGTAGTGACCCGGCGGACGCAGGCGGCACAGGTCATGCCGGTGATGGACACGGTGGTCTCGGTGGTCGACGGGGTCATAGGTTCCTCGATCCTGCTGACGGGCCCGACGCCTGATGATGACGGAGTTTCTGCCACCCAGGACGTTTCGGCGACCGGGGCGGCCGGATCGTGCCTCAGGTATGCCTCAACATGGCTATACAGCGGCATGGCCGATGGCATGATTGATGGGATCCTGCCAGTCGGCCCGGACATATGGAGGATGGAGTACCCATGCCGCTGAAACCGATGCTTCTCTGCCTGTGCTGCTTCGTCGCCGGCGCAGCCGAGACGGTCGTAACCTGGTCTCTCCCACCAGGTGGAGTGCAACCGCGTGTTGCCGTGGCCTCCGATGGCACGGTGCACGCGGCGTGGCTGAAAGGCGATTCGGCCGCCAGCGAGGTGTGGTATGCATCCCGCAAGCCTGCCGCTGATGCCTGGAACTCACCCCTGCGAGTCGACGCTGGACCCGGTTCTGCGGTTGCACTCGGCATGGTCCGTGGCGTGCAGATCGCCCTCGGCGCCAAGGAGCGGCCACATGTGCTGTGGCCAGGATCGGCCAAGGCGCAGCCGCGCGCTCCTGACGACAGCACCCCCGTGCTGTACAGCCGCCTGGTCGACGGCCGTTTCAGCGCTCCGATCAATGTCGTCCAACTCGGCACCGGGCTTGATGGCGGTGGAGCGATCGCGGCCGACGCCAACGGCACGGTCTGGCTGCTCTGGCACGCGATGGCCGGGGCCACCGAGGACGCCCAACGGGTGGCCCTGGCCCGGCGTTCGGACGACGACGGAACCAGCTTCGGACCGGAACGGAAGCTGCTGTCCTGGAAGGCTGGGGTGTGCGCCTGCTGCGAGATGGGCGCGGTCGACGATGGCGATGGAAAGCTGTTCGCCCTGATCCGGGTCGCCACCGACAACGTCGCACGCGACCAGTTCATAGCCCTGGTCGGCGGCGGGATGGAGCCCGTCGCAGGGCAGCGGCTGAGCCCATGGAAGACGCCGACCTGCCCGATGTCGACCTGCACGGCCGTGCGCGTCGGCAAGCGGATCTGGGTGGCATGGGAGACCGAAGGACAGGTGTCGTGGTGCGAAATGGCCGGCGGCGACCCGGGCAAGCGCGTCGACGCCCCCGATACGGGGAGGAACCGCAAGCATCCGGTCATCGCCGTCGATACCCTCGGCCAGGTCTGCCTCGCATGGCTGGAAGGCTCCGGATGGAACCGGGCCGGTACGCTGCGCTGGCAGGTATGGGGGGCGGACGGGGCGCCCATCGGGCGGATCGCGGAGGGTGGCCGCATGCCGGTTTGGTCCTTCGCCGCCATCGCCCCCCGGCCAGGCGGCGGCTTCGTCATCATCAGGTAGGCATGGCAGACGATGACCCGGAGCCGATCCGGGCCCGTTTCTGACCTGGTTGCCGGGATGGGACGCAGCAGCTCAGGTGGGTTCCCGCTCCCCAACCTGATCAGGCTGTCATGATCGGCCGCGAGGCCCGTCTGCATAGGTAGGCCACACCCACACCGGCCCGGAGCACCCATGCACACCACCACCCTGTCCATCACCGGCATGACCTGCGGTAGTTGCCGCCACCACGTCGATGCCGCCCTGCGCGCCGTGACCGGCGTCACCCAGGTGCAGATCGATCTTGCCGCTGGCACGGCTCGCATCACGCACCAGGACGACATCATGCCGGCAGACTTCGTCCTCGCGGTCGAGGAAGCCGGCTATGACGCCCACCTGCTGGGGCCGACGCCATGACGACACCGGCGCAGCGCGAGGCCCAGGCGGGTCTGCTGGCTGATCTGGACCGCTTCCGCGCCTTCATCCGGCGCCGGGTGCCGGATCCGCATGCGGTCGACGACATCCTCCAGGATGCACTCCTGCGGGCGACCGGTCACCTCGACCAGCTCCAGGATACCGAGCGCATCGACGCCTGGTTCTACCGCATCGTCCGCCATGCGATCCTCGATCGGACCGGCGTACGGCACATGCAGCCGCTGGAGATCGAGCCCGCTGCGACGGCGGCGGAGCAGCACGAGGTCTGCCAGTGCTTCCTGCCGTTGGTCGACCGCCTGCCATCGGATCAGGCCGATGCGATCCGTACCATCGATCTCGAAGGTGGCGACCCGGATGCGCTGGCCCAGGCGGATGGCGTGGCGGTCAACACCATCCATGCGCGGCGTTCGCGGGCCCGAGCCGGCCTACGCGACCTGCTGCAGCAGGCCTGCCAGGCCTGCGCGACCCACGGTTGCCGGGACTGCGATTGTCCAGCCCCATCGCCGGACAGCACACCACCACCAACGGCATCCCAAGGGGCAGGACCAGCGCGCGCTCAGTGATGCCGATGCCGTTGCCCATCCGGTACGACGGGACCCAGGTCGGGAGCGACCGCAGGGATGTGCAGGCCCGCCTGCACCAGGGCATCGACCGTCCGCTCCATGGGATGACCGACGCGATGCTGGAGATGGTACTGGAGATGCGCCGGACCGATCCGATCGATGACCGTTTGCGCATCGTCGCGATGACCACCGCGCGCCAGGGTGACGGCCTGCAGGGCCTGGAACTCGGTGTGATCGGGATTGATGCGCAGTCCGCGTCCGACCGCCCGGGACAGGTCTGCCGCATCGCCACGGGCCAAGGCCTCGTATGCGAGGATCAACGGCGGATACATGCTGTCGGGCTCGGCTCCGCTGGCGACCAAACCCAGGTGCTGCGCACTATGCAGGTCCTGCTGGGCCAAAGCCGCCCGCCCTGCAGCGATCAAGGGCCAGAAGTCACCGGGCCGATCCTGCAGCACCTCCCAAGCCCGCGTATTGATGGCTGCATTGGGAGCGAATGCGGCCATGACGGCGCCAGCGCTGTCGGGCTCGGCCAGGGCCGCATCGGCATCAGGACCGATCGGGACCGCCGGGTCATGGGCCTGGAAGCGACTGACAGCGCAGATTCGTCCCAGCGCCCGCCAACCCGGTGTCGGCCCGCTGGTAGCGAGAGCCTGCGCTGCCCGTTGGGCCTCGCTGGACTGGTCCCGTTCCGCCGCGGCGCGCCACGCCCAGACCAGCGATTCGGCGATGTCGTGCGCCAGGGGATGGTCATGCCACGACGGGAGCGCTGAGGTGCCGACCAGATCGATGCCGACCGCAGTCAGGGCGGTCCGCCATTCCTGCGATTCGCCAGGCCACGGGCCCGTGCGCCGGACATGATCGAGCAACTGGCGGAAGCGCATGCGCTGCTCGACCAGCCGTGTCTGCTGCGCCAGCACATCGCGGGCGGCGCGCAGACGCTCGGCGAGTGCGCGTGCCTGCTCCAGACGGGGGTGCGACACCACCAGCGACTCCACCTCGGTCTGCGCGACCCGTATGGCGTCAGGACGGTTCAGGTCCACGGCGGCGGCAATGCGCTCCACCCGCTGGATGGCAGCCTGCTCGGCATCGTGGGTGTGGAGCAGCCAGGCTCCGCTGACCACGGCGATGAGGAGCATGGCGGATCCGACAGCCATGCGCATCTGCTTGGAACGCCGCACCCTGAGCCATGCCCGTTCGAACCGCCCTGCCTCCTGAGCGACGGTGATGCCCTCATCGAGCCAGCGCCGCAGTTCCGCCACGACGGCTCCCCCATCAGGGTAGCGCTGAGCCGGCTCGGCCAGGCAACGCCGGACAACTGCCGCCAACCCACGGGGGATGTTCCGGTCATGCAGTCGGTCGAGGTCGAGCAGGCCCGGCCGGCCGGGATCGGGACGCGGTCCCTGCCCCGTCAGCACCAGATGCAGCAAGGCGCCGATGGCGAAGACATCCATCCGTGGATCGGCCGGTGCGCCCATGGCCTGCTCCGGGGCCATCCAGGCCGGCGTACCGACCCGGACGCCATCGCCCTCGCCGATCCGGGCGGCGACTCCCCAATCGAGCACATAGACCGCGCCGAAATCGGCCACCAGGACATTGGCCGGCGTGAGATCCCGATGCACGATCCCGCGGCTATGCGCGAAGGCGATGGCCTCGACGGCACGCAGGAAGACCTCGACCAGGGCGATGGCTGGGGACGGTTCGCCACGCAGGCGCTCATCAAGCGGACAGCCGCTCAGGCGCTTCATGGTGAAGGCCGGACGCCCATCGGCACGTCCGATGTCATAGACCGGCGGGATCGCTGGATGCTCCAAGGATGCGGTCAGAGCCGCTTCGCGCCGGAAGGCGTGGGCGCGCAGATAGTAGTGATCCAGGCTCTCATCGACCCCGCGCGGTTTGAGCACCTTCAGGGCGACTTCGCGCTCCAGCGACTTGTCGGCAGCCCGCTGCACGACGGCCATGCCGCCTTCGCCGATGACCTCTCTGGTGTGCAGCCGTGAGCGGGATGGATCAGCGATGAAGCCGGGATCGGGTGGAGACGCCTGCGGCATGTCCACCCGTACTGATGGCATGCGTGACTCGGCGTCCTCCAGGAGACGGGTGACCTCGTCTTCGGGCATGCGCTCGAGCCACTGATCGATCGCGGTGAAACGCTCTTTGGGCAGCGAACCGCTCAGATAGGCAGCGATTTCCGCTGGAGTGGGCGCTGCTGGTTCCACGGCCGATTCAGACGACCGTGTTACGGGTACGTCGTCCGACCGCCCGGCTGGGGCGCGTGCGTCGGCCTTCTGATGTCCCGGAAGGATCATCCACGCCTCATGTCCCGGTCGGATCCGCATCGGGTGCGGGCGATGGCGACGAGGGTGTCGCCAACGCCGCCTGCCGCTTCAGTTTCCGCTCCCACCACCAGGCGTAGAAGACGGGAACGCTGAACAGGCTGATGTAGTCGGCGAGCATGCCGCCGATCACCGGCAGGACCATCGGACGCATCAGTTCGGCCCCGCGTCCGTCGCTCCACAGGATCGGGATCAGCGCCAGCAGGGTCGTGCAGTTGGTCATGATCGCCGGACGGCGGCGGCGCAGGCCGGCCTGGAAGACGCGCTGGTGGACATCGGGGATGGTCGTCGGTGCGACCTTGAACAGGTCGTGGAGGTAGGTGCCCAGCAGGATGCCGTCGTTGAACATGACGCCGAGCAGCACCAGGAAGCCGACGATCACCGCCGTGGTCATCTCGGCGCCGTACAGATAGACGGCTATGAACCCACCCGCCGTCGTCACCGTGACGTTGCAGGTGATGATGATCGAGGTGGTCAGCAGCGACCGCGTACCCCAGAGGATCAGCACCAGCATGACCCCCATCGCCATGCCGATGACCCAGGTCATGGTCTGATCGGCCTTCATCTTCTGCTCGAAGCGCCCGACCCAGCGGTAGGTCGCGCCGGCGGGCAAGGCCAGTTCACCCCGCGTGATCGCCTCCTGCAGCATGCGGTCGGCCTCGCGCACGACCTCGACCTCGGCACGGCCGCTGGCGTTGAGCAGGACATACTGGGTGCGCTTGCCGCCCTCGCTGCGGATCGCCATCGGACCGATCGTCCAGGTGACGGCATGGGGGTCGTCGCGTTTGGCGATGACCGTGACCGGTCCGGGAGGTGGTGCGGTCACGCCTGGAGCCAGGACCGCCAGAGGATCGACGACGCCGGATGGCAGCGGATCGCCTGCCGGAATCGTCAACTCGGCCAGCGTCGGTGACAGCGGGGTCAGGTTGCGTCCGATGGTCAGCGATTGGCCCTTCCGCCACGCCTCGGGAGTGATGCCGTCGAAGCGCAGGGTGTAGACCGTCGGCGAGGCCGTGAGCAGGTTCAGGGCGATGGCGCCGTGTCCTGCCGCAACCGGCACCTGGAGCTGCGCGAACTCGTCGGCATCGTCGCGGCGCTCACGCGGATAGCGGATGCGCACGTTGTAGCGCAGCGTGCCTTCCACCGAGGTGATGATCGGCATGCCGCCCAGGGCCGATTCGACGGTCGACAGGAGCTGTTCGGCGGTGATGCCGAAGCGCGCCATCTTGCGTTCGTCCAGGCGGATCTCGGCGTAGGGCTTGCCACCCTCGCGCTGCATCTGCACATCGGCCGCGCCGGGGACGCGTTGCACGACCTTCTCGGCCTGTTCTGCGAAGTTCTCCAAGGCCGCCTGATCATCGCCCAGGATCTGCAGGGCCATCAGCGAACGGATGCCGGTCGACAACATGACCACGCGCGTCTCGATCGGCTGCAGCCAGCTCGGTGCGACGCCGGGGATGTCGCTGGCGGCTGCCAGGGCCTGGCGCACCTCGGCCAGCGTCCGCGGTCGCGTCTGCGTGCTGCCGTCCGGCAGGGTGATCTCATGCACCGGCCACTCGTGATAGGGCTTGAGCAGCACGACGGTCTCGATCATGCCGATCGGCGCCGGATCGAGGGCGGTTTCGGCGCGGCCCATCTTGCCCATCAGGGCAGCCACCTCCGGCACCGAGGCGATGGCCTTGTTCTGCTGCATCATCACCCGCTGCGTCTCGCCGAGGCCGGCGGTGGCCGGCACCGACGGCATGAACAGCAGCGAACCCTCGTCGAGGGGCGGCAGGAAGCTGGCGCCAATGCCGGGGAAGGCGTGGCGCATGGCGGCATCGAAGCGGGTCTGGGTGATGTCGGCGCCGATCAGGGCGAAGCCCTGCCGCAGCGGCCAGCTCACCGTCGACCAGCCGGTGCCGAGCATCCAGCCGAACAGGGCGAACGAGGCGATGGTCACGCTGAAGGCGACCTTGTGGCGCAGCATGCGGGTCAGCGCCCAGTCGTAGGCGATGGCGATGCCGTGGCTGATCGGGTTCTCCTCATAGCTGACCAGTTCCTCGCGACCCAGACGCCAGACGGCGTAGGCGGCGAGAACCGCACCCAGCGGCGCGGCGATGAGGCCGGGCAGGACCACCGCCCACCGGCCGTGGTCGAGCGGGATGCGCAGCCCTTCGGGCAGCAGGATCATGAACACGATGCCGGCGAGCGATCCGGCGAACGCGAGGATCAGCGGCTTGCGCGTCTGCCACGGCGGCAGCAGCAGCCGGCACAGCACCGGGACGAGCAGCATGCCGAAGATGACCGCGGCCCCGATCGCCAGCGTCTTGGTCGCCGCCAGCGGCTTGAACAGCCGGCCGGCCTGGTCATCGAGCAGGAAGATGGGGATGAAGCTGATGATGGTCGTCGCGGCGGCGGTGAGCAGGGCGCGGGACACCTCGGTGGTTCCGGCGATGACCGCATCGACGACCTCGGGATCCATCGGCGAACTGGGCGGCGGCCTGCCCTCGCGATGGCGCCGCTCCTTGAGCAGGACCAGATGCTGGGTGACGTTCTCGCACACCACGATGCCGAAATCGACCATCACGCCGATGGCGATGGCGATGCCGGCCAGGCTCATGATGTTCGCGGACATGCCGACCAGATGCATGGCCAGGAAGGTCGACAGCACGCCCAGGGGCAGGGCCAGCGCCACCGTCAGGCTGGCGCGGGCATGCAGCATGAAGATGACGATGACCAGGCAGGTGACGATCAGTTCCTCGATGAGCACCCGGGCCAGGGTCTGGTTGGTCTCCAGGATGAGCTGCGACCGGTCGTAGAAGGGCACCGCGACCAGGCCGTCCTTGCCGAGCGTCGTGGACAGCGCGTTGAGGCGCTGCTTCACCGCCCCGATGACGGTCTTGGGGTCCTCGCCGACGCGCATGGCGACGACGGCGCCGACCTGCTCGCCGGATTGATCGGCGAGCAGGCCCTGACGGACAGCGCCGCCCAGATGGACCTCGGCGATGTCGCCCAGCAGCAGGCCGGCGCTCTGCTGGGCATTCCCCTGGATGACGATGTTCTCGACATCGGCGACCGAGCGGATGAAGCCGCGTCCACGGATCATCGTCTCGATACCGGACTGCTCGATCGACATGGCGCCGACGTCGCGCCCGGCCGCCTTCACCGCGTCCATCAGCATCATGGTGGTGATGCCCTGCTCCTCCAGCCGGGTCGGATCGATGTCGATCTGGTATTCGCGCACCACGCCACCGGCCGGAGCGACCTCGGAGACGCCCCGCACGCCTTGCAGGGCGGGAACGACGACCTGATCGAGGATGAAGCGCTTGCGCTCGACGTCGGCCGGGCCCTGCAGCGTGAAGGCGAAGACCTGCCCCATGGCGGTGGCGTCGGGGCCGAGCTTGGCCTGGACGCCGGCAGGCAGCAGGCCCTGGATCTGCGACAGGCGCTCCAGGGTGCGGGTCCGGCAGTCGTACAGGTCACGATCCTCGTCGAAGATGACGTAGACGTAGCTGGTCCCGAACAGGGACATGCCGCGCACGACGTTGACGCCGGGGAGGCCCTGGAGTTCACGGGCCAGGCGGCGCGTCACCTGCTCATCGATGTCCTCGGGCGATTTGCCGGGCCATTCGGCCCAGACGATGACCTGATTGTCGGAGAGATCGGGAATGGCGTCGACGGGCACCTTGGTCCACGACCAGAGTCCGGCCACACCCAAGGCGATGGTGATGGCCAGCGTGACCATCCAGTTGCGGATGAACCAGGCGATCATGGCGACTCAGTGCTGGTGTGCGGGTGCGGTGTTCACCGACCCGTCGGGGAACAGGAGCGACGCCGAGCCGGCGAGCTGGGCCTGGCTGTCGATCAGGAAGAGCGCCTGGGTGGCGACCTCATCGCCCGGCTGCAGCCCGGCCCGGATGACGTAGCGGTCGTTGCCGGCCTCGTCCTCCAACCGGGGTCCCAGGGCTACGGTCACCGGCTCGAACTGCACCGAGCCATCGGTCTTGCGGCTCTTCACCCGCCACGCGATGTGGCGGACGCCGGTCGAGAGGATGGCGGTCTTGGGCACCTGCGGGAAGGTGCCCCAGGTCGACTGGTCAGCAGGATCGGCCGGTGTGAGATCGGCTCCCAGCACCGCCTGGATGCGGCCGTTGAGCAGCGAACCGGGGAGGATGCGCTTGCGGCCATCGGACAGATGGATGCGCACTTCCCGGGCCCGGATCTCGGGATTCAGCTCGTTGGCCACGCGGCCGATGACGGCGTCGATCTCCGGCAGCTCGCCCATGTCGTCGCTGGACAGGCGCACCCGCTGACCGGCGCGCAGGAAATGGACACGCGGCTCGGGCACATGGAAGACCAGGGTCAGGCGACGCGGATCGACCAGCTTGATCAGCGGCATGTCCGCCGCGACCTCGCTGCCGACCATGAGCGTCGTGTTGACCATGTCCTGGTCCTCGAGATAGGCCTGGCCCGCCGCCGGGCTGTAGATCGTCACCGTGTCGGTCGGCGGCTTGCCGGCCTTGATCGCATCCGCGACGTGGCGCAGGTTCCAGCGCGTGAAGCGCTCCGCGATGGCGGCTGCCAGATCGGCGTTGCCGGAGCGGATCGCGGCAGCGAGTTCGCCCTGCGCCTGATAGGCCTCCGGACTGTAGACATCGATGATCGGATCGCCGAGCAGGACCTCCTGGCAGCAGCCGAAGGTCGCGTCATGGCGTTTGACGATGCGCCCGCTGATGCGGCTGATCACGACCTGGGAGAAGCGCTCGTCGTACTCGGCGGCGCCATAGGCGCGGACGACGACGCTCGCCGGTCCGGCCGTGACCGTCGCTGTCCTGGTGCCCATGCGGCGCTGCTGTTCACGCGTCAGATCACCAGCCGTGACCCGCTCCATCTTCATGCCGCACACCGGGCAGCTCCCCGGCTTGTGGCCGATGAAGTCCATCATCGGACAGGCCCACCGCTCACCGGTCGGTGCTTCCGCATCGGTCCGGTCATGCGGGACGAAGAAGGTGCCCGTAGGGATGGCGACGATCAGGACCGAACCGACGGCGAGACCCGCCGCGGCGCTCATCCAGGCATTCCACGATCGCTGGATAGGCATGGTCACTCCTCGACGACCTGGTTCTTGAGCGCGGCGGGACCATAGCGTTCAGGCTCGGCGGCGAACTTCGGCGGGCAGGCCTTGCACCCGAAGCCGATGGTCTTGCCCTGGTACGTGGCGGTCGGGAGCTTGGGGTTCACCGGCATGCCGCAGATGGCGCAGACGGTATTGACCGGTACTCCGGCGGCAGGCGCGGCCGGCATGGCATGACCGCCATGGGGATCAGCCACCGCTGCGGCGGCGGGAGCCGAGGCAGGGCCGCCATGGCCGGCATGCGGATCCGGGGCGGCAGGTGGCGTCGCGGGGCCCATCTGCCCGTCGACGGTGCTCGCGGGGGCGACCGTATGCGATCCCTGGTGCCCCTCGTAGGCGTTGTGGCGGACGGTGCGGATGGCGGCCGTCACGACGGCGCCGAGCAGGAAGCAGGCGGCGAAGATGATGAGGTGGCGGGTCATGGGGTGGTCGCCGGGGGCTGGTGGTGATCGGTCGCGTGGTCGTCGTCATCGGCACTGGACGTGGTCGGCAGGTCGGGAGGAGCGAGTCGCCAGAGTTCGGCCAGGGCCATCTGGCTGTCGAGCCGGGCCATGACCGCGTTCATGCCGGACTCGGTGATCATGTCGAGCAGGTTGAGCGACATCGTCACCGTGGCACCGCCGCTGCCGACCTGCTGGATGACCGCGTCGTACTCCGTGCGGGTACGGGCGGCAATGTCATCGGCGGTCCGTTGCGCCTGCTGCGCCTGGGCAACGGCCCGTTGGGCCCTGCTGACCTGGCTGCGAGCCATCCAGGTGGCACCGCTGGCCTCATGCCGGGCGGCGCGAAGGCGGGCCCGGGCGGCGTCGGCCGCATCGCTATATGCCGAGCGGTAGATCGGCAACGACATGCGGAAGGAGAGCGCAACCTTGTCGGTCTGCGCCTCGGTCCCGGCGGCCTCGCGCTCCCAGGACAGGCCGACCGCTGTCTCGGGGTTGCCGCGGGCCACGGCTTCGCGTTCCATCGCCTGGGCTTCGAGCTGCATGGCCGCCGCCGTTCTGGCCATCGGGTTGGCCTCGACCCGGATGGTGGTCGGATCGGGGGCTGCAAACGGCGGCATGGGCGCATCAGGACGCAGACCGAGGCGGCCGCGGACCATGGCCATGGCATCCGCCTGCCGGCGTTCCAGGTCGGCCAGCTGCAGATCCAGTTGCTGGGCCTTGGTATCGAGCGCCAACTGATCGCCGATCATCGCTCCGCCGGCGGCGATGCGGGCGCGGACGACCTCGCGCAAGGCCGTGATGCGTTCCCGCGACTGACGGACGAGAACCTGGGTGTCGCGTGCGGCCATCCATTCAGCGACACCCGTGGCCACCTCTGCCGCGTGATCGCCGATGACCGCAGCGACGTTGGCGGCCTCGAGGCCGACCTGGGCCTGGGCGTTTTGACGCATGGCATCGCGTTCGCCCCATCTCGGCAGGGCCTGCTCGATCATCGCGCCGTACATGGTCATGTCCTCGCCCATGCGCGTGCGTTCGCGACCGATGTCGCCGCCAATCATGGGATCCGGCAGGACACCGGCCGCAGCCTGTGCCCGCTCGGCTCCGGCAACCCTGGCTCGGGCAGCGGCGATGGCCGGAGCCCTGGCCAGGGCGGCACGGAACTGCAGGAACGCCGCAGCGGCTTCGTCACCGGCAACCGGTGCAACTGCCGGCCCGGTTGGAGCCGGCACCTCGGCGGCGATGCCGAGCATCGTGCTGACGACCGCGAGAAGGAGGATACGTCGCATGGGGTGACTTTCGGCGGAAGGCCCTGCAGCAGCGCTGCAGAATCGATGTATGCTTGGGCACGCCCAAGAACTGCCGGTCAGAAGCGGCAGAGCCCAGGCACGCTACACGTTCGGCCTGATCACCGCAAGACACGGTGACCAGGCCGAACGAGGTCACTGGCCGTGACTGCTGTGGCCACCATGGCCGCCGCCGTGCGAACCGGCATCGGAGGCACGGTCAGCGCATCCCGCAACCAGGATGCCGATCGTCAGCACCACGGCGACGAGGATGATGATGGTTCGCACCGACAGACCACGGCGCTTGTCGGATGCAGATGAGCAGCAGTCCATGGATGCCTTGCGGGTCAGTGCTAGTGGTTGCCGTGTCCGGCGGCGGGGGCGGCCGGAGCGGCATCCGTCTTGGCGGGAGCGTCGGTGATCTTCTTCAGGTACTTCGCGGGTTCCTTCTCAAAGGACTTGATGCAGCCCTTGCAGCAGAACTTCACTTCTTGGCCGTCCTTGACCAGGGTGACCGTACCGCCCATCGCGTCGAGCTTTTCGCTGCTGACGATGCAGGTGTCGAAGGGGTAGGGCTTGGCCTTGGGCGCATCGGGCACTGGGGCGTCGGCTCCCCACGCTGCGGCGGCGAGGAGTGAGGCGACGGTGGTTGTCAGGAGTAGACGGGGCATGGTGAGGATCCTTGAGGGTTACATTCCATAATGTCGCCCGGGGGCCGTCTGTTCCACGCTGGTTGGCGACCTGCGCCGTCGGCGAGGGCGACGGATGTCCGCAGTACATTGCCCAGACATCGTTTATGCCTCTCGAACCAAGAGCGTCGAGGCCTAGACACCATGTGCCATGAAACGCCATGCCCGCATGCGTTTCCCACATGCGGGCATGGCGTCGTCGGGAGCAGGATGCCGTACCCTCCCAGGCCGGTTCCTGGGCTGACGTGACGACGGTCAGCCTCGCATGATGTGTACGCAACGGCAATCCATCGTACAGAGACTGCCGCTGCAGGGGACCGTCCTACCCTATAACGTCGTCAATGCAGCACCCGTCTCATCTCCGCATGGAACGCAGTGGCCAGGTCCATCGGATGGCGTGGTAAAAGGGATAACGTCATCAGCACGCCATGTGTCTCAGGCTGCATCGATCAACATCTCACGAGACAACCCACCTGGCCTTGACGTATTCTTCATGAAAGGCGGCCCTCCACCCTCCGCCTCGGTCTTCAAGGAGACTGTCATGCGCCTCTCGCTCATCACCACCCTGATCCTCCTCGCTGCCAGCACCTTCGCCGCCAGCACCGACGCGGCCACCTCCAAGCCATCGTACATCGGCCCCAAGGGCGGTGACACCCGCAAGGGGTACACGCCTTCGCCCCGTGAAGTCTGGGTGTCCATCCATGGCACCGATGCTGTGCCGGCCACCGCTGCAAGCACGGCCCCGAAGCCCTGGTACATCGGCCCCAAGGGTGGAGACACCCGCAAGGGGCACACGCCTTCGCCCCGTGAAGTGTGGGTGTCCATCCGTGGCAACGACGCGGCGCCGGCAACCGCCTCGACTCCGAAGCCCTGGTACATCGGCCCCAAGGGCGGAGACACCCGCAAGGGTGCGCACTGAAGGCGGACTGGGTCAGCACCACGGTTCGAGGCGTTGAACGACTCACGCACCCCCGGAACGTGCCGGGGGTGCGGTCGTTTGCGTCCGGCGTGCCTTGCATGCAGGTTGTGATTGGTGTCTTCAGCTCCTGCCGATGAATCTGATGTTGTATTCTATTGATCTATTGAATACTATCTACATGGACCATGGCATAGCCGTGCAATACGCACGCATCGGCAAGTCTCTCGCCAGTCCGCAGCGCGTCATCCTGCTCGACCTGCTGGCGCAGAGCGAGCGACCGGTCGAAGCGTTGGCCCACGCATCCGGATTGTCGGTGGCCAACACCAGCCAGCACCTGCGGATCCTCCTGGCCGCCCACCTCGTGACCAACCGCAAGCAGGGTCAGCAGGTGCACTACCGCCTGGCAGGTCCCATCGTCCTCGGGTTCCTGTCTGACCTGCAGCGGTTGGCCGAGATGCAGTTGGCCGAGGTGGCGCAGGCTGCGCGGATCCATCTCGCCGACCAGGACCTGGAGGGCGTCGATCATCGCGAACTGCTCCGTCGGGTCGAGTCGGGTGAGGCGGTCCTGATCGACGTCCGCCCAACGGAGGAATACGCCGCCGGTCACCTGCCGGGGGCGATCTCGGTCCCCGCCAGCGATCTGGGCCGACGTTTCGCTGAGCTGCCGCGGAAGGTGGAGATCATCGCCTACTGCCGCGGACCGTATTGCGCCCTGGCCGTGACCGCGGTCGACGAACTGCGCCGACGCGGCTACCGGGCCCGGAGGCTGCCAGATGGGCCGGTGCAATGGGCGCAGCGTCGCATCCGCACCGTGACCGGTCCGCGTCCCGACTGCCCCGATCGCATCCCTGCCCGTCGACGCTCGTCCGCGAGGAAGCCGTGAATCTGCTCATCACCCTGTCGACCTCCGAGCCTGAGACCGCCTACAATGCCTTCCGTCTGGCGACCTTCGCACGGAAGAAGGGTGACACGGTCAGCGTCTTCCTGATCGCCAAGGGCGTGGACATCGAACAGCTCCAGGACGAGCGATTCGATGTCCGTGGCCAGGCCGAGCAGCTGCTGCAGGCCGGCGGTGCCATCCAGGCATGCGGCACCTGCCTCAAGCTCCGGAATTCGGCAGGCTCCCAGGTGTGCCCGCTGTCGACCATGCAGGCCCTCTACGATCTGGTCGCCGGGGCCGATCGCATCGTCTCCTTCTGACGCCGGGACCCAGATGAAGACCCGCGATAGCAGCATGCCCGCGCAGGACTGGTGGGAGTCCTTCTTCGATCCCGAAGCCATCTTCGATGCGCTCGGATTGAGCGAGATCCACGGGACCGCCGTCGATGTCGGTTGCGGATACGGAACCTTCACCCTCGCCCTTGCCCGGCGTTCGCGCCATCCCGTCCTCGGTCTCGACATCGAGCCGGACATGGTGATCCTGACACGTCAGCGCGCGGAACAGGCCGGACTTGCCCATGTGCAGACCCGGCAGGTGGATGTCACCGAGGCGGGCATGGGGATCGCCGCCGGCTCCGTCGATCTGATCCTGGCCTTCAACCTCCTGCACTGCGAGCAACCGCATGCCCTGCTGGCCGTGCTCACTGCATCGTTGCGCCCTGGCGGGCGCGTCGCCGCCATCCACTGGCGGCGGGATGTGCCGACTCCGCGTGGCCCGGACCTGTCGATCCGGCCGAGCCCCGAGGACATGTGCGGCATGCTGTCTGCCGCAGGACTGACCATCATCCAACAGCCAACGCTGTTGCCGCCCTACCACGTCGGGCTGGTCGGTCAGAGCACCCAACACAGTTGACCCGGCCAGGATCCACCGGCGATCCCGAGATCGATTCCCGAGATGTCTCCGAGCAGCATTTTACGCGAGAGCGATGCCTCAGATCGTCATGCGATCACTGAGTGGCTCTGGCGCTTGAGCAGTAGCGAAGTCCGGGGGTGGCGTCGCTTGTTCGCCCCGCATCCCTGCCCCTGAGCCTTCGCCTATTCGGCGATGTTGGCGCCTGCGGGAGGCGAGAGCGTCACCTCACCGTACGCTTTCAGCGTCTGATCCATGGCCACAGACGGACTGCCTAGCCAGGGAAAATGGAAGTATTTCAGCAAGCTTTCGGCGGTCAAATAGGCGGACTTGAGATTTTGATCGTGTTTCATCGTCGTTCGCGCGCCCACCGGCACCCTTGACCCCTGTGCGCGGTGGGCGCCCTTCCCGACGGGCGAAGGGACCGATGGATGGGTGGCGAGCACGGCAGTTGGTCGTCCCTTCACCCTCTGGTCAGTCTGCCCACCGTGCTCGGCGTCAAGGGCGCTGCGCGCCGCCTGCGGCGGTGCCTCGCCAACGGAGACACCCACGGTTGGGGCTCTGCTAACCGCTGGAGTGGGATTCATGCGGCCGCCGCCTTCTGGGGTACGCCGTTGCGGAAGGTCGCGAGGTCGAACGGCTTCTGGTAACGGAGGACGCCATAGATGGCCTGGATCAGCTTGCGGGCGATGTGACTGCGGGCGAGCTTGGGATGCTGGTCCTGGGTGACGGCATGGCGATGCCAGATATCTGCAAAGGCTTCATTCTTCTTGGCGATGAAGGCGGCCCGCCAGATGGCGGTACGGAGGATCCGGCTCCCGCGTTTGGACATGCGGGTGGTACCGGTCCATTGCCCGCTTTCTCGCACCCGGGCATCAAGGCCGGCGAAGGCCAGGAGACGATGATAACCGTTGACGCCACCACCCGGACGGCGGCGCAGGTGCTTGCGTGGATCAGGACAGGTGAAGCGCTCGATGGTGCCGATCTCGGCCAGGATTACGGCGGCGAGGACGACGCCGATGCCGGGGATGGTCTGCAGGAGTTCCCGCCCCGGCATTTCGATGGCGCGGATCTCCGCATCCCAGGCTGATATCTGCTCATCGAGCAATTCGATCTCGGCAACGGTATTGCGGATGGCCATCTCGTTGGCCACGTCAACCCGATCACGGGCCAGGCTGGTTTTGGCTGCCAGCAGGATCTCCTGCACTCGCGTTACGCCCAGATTGCCACGACTCGCCTTGACCACGGCACTGGCGAATGACCGCACCTGCCCAGTTGCCAACAAGCGGGCGCTTGGGGCCTTCTTCAGGATGACCAGGCTGCTGGGACAGCCGACATGCTCGAAGAACTGACAGAACTCGGGGAACACGAGATCGAGCAGTCCGGTGAGCCGCTTCTTGAGATTGGCTCCACGGTCGACCGCTGCCTGACGATGACGGCAGCACTGCTTGGCATAGGCCATCTCCCGGCTGGGCAGTGGTAGCGGCACGAAGCCACCATCGCGCAGGACCTTGGCGATGACCACCGCGTCATCCTCGTCGGTCTTGCGGCCACGCACCGTCACTCGACCGGCGTCGGCGCTCAGGATCGGATTGAACACCTGGGGCGTATAGCCCAGGCGTTGCACCTCTTCTGCCAACAACAGCCAGTAGTGGCCGGTCGCCTCGAATCCAATGCAGACCATCTCGGGTGGACCGAGCCGGCGCAGCAACGCACCCAGTTCGGCAAAGCCGCCGGCGTCCTGGGTGATGGTTGTGGGTTTCTGGACGATCCGTCCGGTCATCTCGATGGCGGCCACACAGTGGGACGCCTTCGCGATATCGACACCGACGTAGATCATGGCACGCTCCTGCTGCACCGCCCCGGCAGGGCAGAGCAGGTAAGGCGCCGTCCGTCTTCCATCCTTGTGTCGAAAACAGAGGTCGGCTGCAACCGCCTCATCAAGCGATCAGGAATCACGGCCGGCAGGTTATAAGGCCAGCGCCCGCAATCTAAGATCAGGGGTCGACTTGCGTCGCCCCACGGCTGAACCACGGTGCGCTGGCCAAAGGAATACCTACTCCAACTGCCGGGGCGGGGCTTGTCCATAGCAGCGCACTCTAGCGCCACCGCGGTTACAAGGCTGAGTTGCCGTGCCGCCTGATCGAAGGAAGCGCCCTGTGACATCAGGAAGAGCGCCGCCGCAAGGCCGGTACGGTCGGCACCAGCTTTGCAGTGGATCAAGGTAGGCTTGGGGGCATTCCCGATGATTTTGATCAGTTCCGCACATCGGGATGGCGTAAGCCGTTTGGATGCTGATATACTGAAGTCGAGGTGGGCGATCCCCAAACGTGTGCATTCGGCAATCTCAGCGTCGTACCAACATGTACCGGTGTTGTCGCCACGCAGATTGATGATGCTACGCAGGTGAAGCTGACGGGAGACGTCTTCGATGCGCATTGGCGAGAGCTGCGCAGATCGGTAGCACACCCCTGGTACGACAACGTGGAGATTGCCGGTCAACTCGAACACCAAGTAGATGGCCAGCGCTACGGTCGCCGCAACAAGCGCCAACCCGGCAACCACCCGGAGCGGACGGGCAAGATAGAGAGCGCGACCTCTTGCCTTCGCGTTGTCAGGGACAGCGCTCCAGCGCACATTCAAGTCCGTCTGAACCGCAGCATTCCCCCGCGGATGATTCCTGGCACAGACATGAGCCCGTTCATGTCGCTCAACACGCTTTTCGCGTTCGTCCTGGTCGTCAGGGCCAACCGGCGATGCGTCGTATCGCAGATCGCGAGCCATCATTGATCACGCTCAGCCGAAACGGGAGATCGGCTCATGGACTCGGGTTGTGGTAGCCCCGGCCCAAGCGGACGAAGTAGGTTGTCAGCGGGGAGCCGTCCGGGCAGGTGATTGGCAGTTCCTGGACTGGATCCATCCTGGTGAAGCGTTCGACCACAGCGGCCATCGACAGTTCCTTGGCCGAGCGTCCGACCACCAGCACGTCATGATCGCGCGCCGCAGCTGGCGGTGACCAGTAGCGATACATCAGATCGTCAACGCCAAACAAACCCCCAGATGCGATTTCCGCATGGTTCTGGTACTTGTCGGCAGTAGCGAAGGCGATCTGGCTGGCAATGTTGTAGCGGTCCACGCCGGCGATGATCGGCAGGGCTCCGCCATCACGGCGTTCTTGTTCTGCCATCGCATAGACCTTCACCCCAAGTTGCCGCCAGCCAATGAAGCGGGCGATCTGGCGCGGGTAGGCGACACCGGGCAAGCCGATGGCCACATAGTGCAGAAAGACCCCCAATAACACCACAGGCAGGAGCATGGCGGTAGCGAAGACGCGATCGTGGATGACATATGGGCGGCAGCGCAGGGTCCAAGCTGCCAGAGCCCCAACGAGCGGAACCAGCGCCAACAAGGGTGGGCCGGTCCAGTTCGGGCGCGGCTCGTGCAGGCAGGCGTGCGCGGCAAATACCGCCAGGGGTAGGCCCAGCGCCAGCAGCAGGTAGCGCGATCCAGGGTCGCTGACCAGACCGATGATCCGCCGGTGTCCGAGCAGAGCCACAGCCAGGACGAGGGGACCAGCGAGAGCGAGCATGTCGCGGATGAGTTCGTGGCCATGGAAGGCCGCAGCCCCGGTCCAGCGGCCGGCGGTCTGGAAGCGGAAAGAGACCCAGTCGTGCTGGCTGTTCCAGTAGATCACCGGGACGAAGCACAGCGCCATGATCGTCACAGCAAGCCACGGGCCGGGCCGGACGAGTTGGCGGCGTCCCGCAGCAGTGAGGAACAGCATCAGCACCGCCGGCGGGACGAGCAGGGCGATGCTGTACTTGGACAGCATGCCTAAGCCGATGGCGCATCCAGCCACCAGCCACCAGCCGGTGCGTCCACGGCTCAGCGCCTCGCGCGTGGCAAGCAGGGTCACAGCCCAGGCTGCCATCAGCGGCGCATCGGGGGTCATGATCAGGCCCACTCCGATGGCAAAGGGCATGGCAGTGAACACCAGGGCGGTGGCCCATCCTGCGTCCCGGCCCCACTGCACCTGGGCGAGCCTGACCAGTGCGACCAGCGCGACCAGCCAACAGCCGAGGGCCGGCAGCCGCACGGCGAAGGGATTGTCGCCCAGCAGCCAGGTCGATGCGGCGATCAGCCAGCCGACCATGGGCGGGTGGTCGAAGTAGCCCCAGTCGAGATGCTGGGCGTAGTTCCAGTAGTAGGCCTCTTCGGCGATCAACTCGGTCTGTCCGGCGTAGGCGAGGCGCAGGACCACCAGGTAGGCGACGAGGCCGATGGCGGCTAGGCGCCATCGGCCTGCCCGATTGGATCCCGACCCCGGGAAGACCCAGAAGCCGATGCCGATCAGGTTCACCACCGCCCCGCCCGCGATGCCCAGGATGACGGAGAGCAGCTCCGGCACCCCTGCCGCCTGCGCCCCCGAGAGGATGCCGCCGCGCAGAACGAGAGCGAAGAGGGCGACGATCACGAAGCGGACGTAGGCAGACAGCCCCGGTCGCGCCGCGAAGGCATAGCGGGCGTTGAGCAGGAAGTTGGTGACCGTGGCGGTGGCGAATCCGGCCATGTGGGCCACGGCGAGGCCGGCCCCGGCCTGGCGGCAGACGCTGAACATCGCCAGATCGACGGCTATCCCGGTCAGGCCGACCAGCGCGAAACCCGCGCCGGCCCGCGGCGACAGGTTGCAACCGCCCAGGATCACCAGGCGACGCAGGTAGTCCGAGATGGTGCGCAGCCCGAGCTTCGATGTCCCGAGACGGCGATCCTTGAAGACGATCGGGATCTCAGCAACCCGGGTTGGATCGGTGTGGCGGGCGAGCAGTTCGAGCAGGATCTTGAAGCCGGTCGGTCCATCGCCCAAGGTCAGGAGATCGGCGCGCCTGGCAGCGAAGAAGCCCGACATCGGATCGCTGGCGTGGGTGAACGGCGTCGCCAGCCAGGCGGCGCAGCGCGACAACATCCGGCGCCGCCACGGCCAGTCGGGGCAACCGCCCCCGGCAACATGCCGGCTGCCGATCGCGAGGTCGTGCGTGCCCGCCAGCAACGGGGCGGCCAGGGCCGCGACGACCTCCGGAGGATGGCTCAGGTCTGCGTCCATGACCACGACCACGGAGGCGCGGGCGGCCCGCGCGCCATGCAGGACTGCGCCAGCCAGTCCGCCCACCCGGTCTCGTTCGAGCACGCGTACGGGAATGGAGAAGGTCGACGTCGACACGAGCGCGGCAGTGCCGTCCTCCGAGCGATCATCGACCACCAGGACTTCGCATGGCGGCCAGGATCCGGCGAGATCCTCAAGGCAGCGCAGCAGGACCAGGATGTTGTCCCGCTCGTTGAGCGTCGGGATGATGAGGCTCCAGAGCGGAGCGGTTTCGTTCATCACGGTCAGGGTAGCTCGTCCTGACCAGGCCGGGCGAGTACCTTGGTCCTATGAAATGACGACGGCACTAAGCGGTGGGTCACCGACTACGACATCTGGCACAACGCCACTGTGGATCACCATCGAGCCCCACGTGATGGCCCTGTTCTACACGGTTGGAAAGCATGGACGACCCGCCGGCCTGACAGAAATCGGTCCCATTCTAGATGATATGCCAGTAGGCATGCAGGATCCCAGTACGATGCAGCGTCTCGATGCCTTGCAGGGCGATGTAGGACATCGGGAACCAGATCGCATCAGCGAAGGCGAGACCGACCCGACGCGAATTCACCGTGTAGATTTCCGGAACGATCGGCCGGCGCAGGGCTGGGATGAAACGTGGCGTGGCAGCGGCATAGGCGGCCCACTCCTCGGGATGGCGCTCGGCCAGCACCCGTTCCTCCTCAAGGACGAGCACAGGATACCACACCAGGAAGGGGACGATAAGGAGACCGGTGATGATGAAGCTCCCGGATGCCAGGCCGAGGCCGACCGTGCCGCAGAAACTGAACACATACAGCGGATTGCGTACCAGGCTGTAGGGACCGACGGTGATCAGCTTGTCGTTCTTGAACCCGGCGATGTAGAGCGACGACCACAGCCTGCCGAAGGCGCAGACCAGCAGCAGGATCAGTCCGATATCGCCCATGAGCACATCGACGATGCCGTCATCGGGCCAGGAACTGGCCGACACGACAAGCACCGCACCGGCGGCAAGAGCGACCAGCCAGGTCGCAACCCGACGCAGACGTTTGACCGCCCTGAGGAGTCCCTGTCCACGCGTGGGGTCGGACATGGCGAAAATCTCTTGGGCCGGATCGGCCCGGCCAGATGACGAATGGCTGCCGCTCATGCCAGTCCCCGGGCAGGATCGGTGTGGTGGGTGGGCAGTTCGAGCAGGATCGTGAAGCCGGTCGGCCCCTCGCCAAAGGTCAGGAGCTCGACGCGCCCGGCGGCGAAGATGCCCGACAGCGGATCGCTGGCGTGGGTGAATGGTGTCGCGGTTTGCTTCATCACGGTCAGGATAGCTCGTCCTGACCAGGCCGGTCGAGTACCTTGGTCCTATTTGCTCCCCGGCGCCATCCCTGACACTTGCCACGCATGCGCGCACACCCCACCACGCTGCTGTTCGGATTGCTCGGCGCGCTGTTGGGCGGGGCCCTGCTCGGCTTGGACGCCTGGGTCGAGACCCTGGAAACCGACACCCAGGCCCTGAATAACGCCATCGAGGTGCTGGAGGTGCTCATCTATGTGCCAGGTTTCGCTGTGGTTGGAATGCTGATCGCCGACCGCATCAGGCTGCTCCGAACGGAACTGCACAACCGTCGTCGGAGCGAGCATGCGCGCAGACTGCAGGTGCTGGGCCGGCTGGCGGCCTCCATGGCGCATGAAATCCGCAACCCGCTGCACAACATGCGCTTGATACTCGATGAACTGCGCGAGTCCCATCCCGTGATCGGTCGCGATCCACTCTATCCGGCACTCGACGACGGCATCAGGCGCATCGACCATGCGGTGGCCATGGTCTATCGCATGGCCCGGCCCGCCGTCCGGACGGATGCGACCTGCGATGCCGGACAGGTCGTCCCACAGGTCATCGCCGACCAGATCGCCACCGGCGTGTCGGCAGGGTTGATCGCCTGGGATCCGCCAACGGGACCGATGCTGGCCCGATGTGCCGACGATGATTTGCGCATGATGCTCGGCAACCTCCTGCGCAACGCCTGTGAGGGACGAAGCGGAGGAAAGATATCCATCACGGTGGCCCACAGCAGCGAGACCATCGTCGTGACCGTATGCAATCCCGGTGAACTCGGCCCGATGTTCCGACTGGGCGATGACGAGCCGATCGGCCAGTCGACCAAGACCGGCGGGCTGGGAGCCGGACTGCTCATCGTCAGCGAATTGGCGACCGCCTACAATGGCAGTCTGAGCGTGGTCCAAGACGGCGCGTTGGTGCGGGCCCAACTCATGCTGCCGATCGCCACGGCGGCAGCATGACGCGGTCGCCCGCCCGTGTGCTGCTGGTCGAGGATGAGGCCCCAGCCCGCATCCTGCTCGCCCGCGGGCTGGAGCGCCGCGGCTACCGCGTCACGACGGTGACTGATGGCAGCGAGGCGCTGCCCATGCTCCACGACGGCTGGGATCTCCTGGTTACCGACTTATGCATGCCCCGGCTCGACGGGATCGGCTTGCTGCGCATTGTCCGCGACAGCGGCGTACGGGCGAAATGCATTGTGATCACCAGCTTTGCGGACAAGGAGCGCGCCATCCAGGCACTGAACCTGGGCACCGACTACTTGCTGGAGAAGCCTTTCGGGGCCGGCCAGCTTGCCGATGTCATGGACCGCCTGCTGGCCAGCGGATCAGGGCGGGGCGGCAACGCGCTGGAGCAGCGGCTGGAAGGTCTGCCACTGACGCAGCGCGAGCGTAGCCTGGTGATGAGCGTGCTGCACGGCCAATCGAACCGCCAAATCGCCATCGCCCTGGATCAGAATGAGCAGTCGGTGAAGAATGCGCTGACCGCGATCTACTCCAAGCTGGGGGTGAAGGGGCGCAGCGAGCTTTTCCACGCGCTGTTCCCGCTGTAAGTCCGCTCAGCGCGTGCTGCGTGCTGGCCAGGTGCGCGGCACGGGCGCCTGGTTTGCACGCTGTGCCGTTGAAGTCGCTGAGCCCTGTACAATGTACGCATCCACAGTCGCCCGCGCATTGCGCTGGAACGCGCCCTGCGTGACAGGTTGAATCAGCGGAACGCCTGCTGGTCGATTGGTTCCACTAGACATCTAACCAGAGATGACCTCCGGCCGGTCCTGATCCGCTGCTGGCGGAGACGCAACGGCGAGTTCCTTGAGGTCCGCGATCTGAAGGGTGACGACCACCTGTGATCCCCGGCGTTCCATCTGCAGGCCTCCCCGGAGTACGCCGACCATGCGTTGACACAGGGACAACCCGATACCGACATGACGACCATAATCCGTCCGGGCCTGGTCAGCTCGCCAGAAGCGTTGACCGGCAGCGGAAAGG
This sequence comes from Planctomycetota bacterium, assembly GCA_022841245.1. GTDB lineage: Bacteria > Planctomycetota > UBA11346 > UBA11346 > UBA11346 > UBA11346. The sequence goes on along the minus strand of JALHRW010000001.1, from coordinate 4,404 downwards.
TCAGCTGGCGCAATCGATGCATCGTTGGAGATGGTTAGCACTGCTTGGCCGGGATAGGTGGCCGATGCCGTGCACAGCACCTCGGAGTCCGCGTCGCCGTGGCTGACCGCGTTGTCGCACAGATTGGCCAAGATCTGGCGCAGCAGGTCGGGGTCCGTCCACACCGCCAATCCAACTGAGCCCGTACACCGGTAGGTGATCCCGCGCGTCGAGGCCGCTGACGCCACGCCTGCCCAGGCTTCCTCCATGAGTGCATCGAGGGAGACCAGCGCCGGTCGGGGTGCGACTAGTCCTCGATCAAGTCTGGCCAAGGCCAGCAAGGCATCGACGATACGTTGCAGGCGCAGCGCCAGGGCGTGCGCCTCACCGACATCCCCTCGGCGGGCATCGGCCGGATCGGCTTCGCTCTGCGACACTTCCAACAGCAGGCGCAGCGCAGCAAGCGGAGTGCGTAGCTCGTGGGCGGCATCGGCCGTGAATCCCTTTTCCCGTTCCAGCGCGGTCTCCAGGCGGCCGAATGCTTCGTTCAGGCGGGTCACAACCGGCACCAGTTCCCGCGGGGGATCAGCCAGAGCAACCGGGGAAGCCGAACCAGGTGTGCGAACAGCGAGCAGACCGCCGAGTTCCACCAGCGGACGCATGGCCCGGGTTGCCACCAGGGCCATGAGGAGCGCTGATACCCCGGTGCCGAGAGCCGTGGCCCAGATCAGCAGCCATGCCAAGGCGCTGATCGCGCGACGCAGATCATCTGCAGCGGCGGCCACGACGATGGATGCCTGCGGTGCTGGTGGTGATTGCGCTTCATGGTCGGGAATGAACAGCCAGGACTGGGTTCTCCCGATCCGGCCATCCGGCATCGTGGTCCACTGTGAGCAATGCTGCGTCACCAGTGCCTCCTGGGGCAGGTTGCGCCCGGCCAGGGAGGGCGACCTGGCCACGACCATCTCACCAACCCGGATCTGATAGGCAGCTTCGGTCGAGGCGGCGGCGAATACCGCCATGGTTTCGGGACGCTCGTCCAGGTCCCAGCCATTCCGGTCGTATTCCAGGGCGGAAGCCACGGATTCGCCACGCGCCTGCCAGATGCGATCAAAGTCCGCGATCATCTGGGTGCGGGCCACAAAAAAGACGACGGTGGCGGTGCCGGCCAGTACCACCGCCGCCGCCAAGCCAGCAGCCATCGCCAAGCGACGACGCAGCGACCATCGACCGGTAGGTTGATCCGGCTGGTTCATGCACTGCCCGCAGGGACGGCCAGCAGATAGCCTTCGCCACGTCGGGTGTGCAGGAGGCGTACGGCACCCTGCTCCTCCAGCTTCCGGCGCAGATTGCTGACATGCACTTCCAGGACGTTGCTGGTGGCCGCATCTTCAAGTTGATAGAGCCGCTCCAGCAGATCACCGCGTGGCACCACTTCGCCGGTACGCAGGGCCAGGTACTCCAACAAGGCGAACTCGCGGGCCGTGAGGTCCAGCGCCTGCCCACCGCGCCGGGCGGTGCGGCCGGCGGTGTCGATCTCCAGATCGGCAATGCGCAGTACCGGGTCCTTGCGCGCATAGGCCCGACGGACCAAGGCCCGCACCCGCGCCAGCAGTTCAGCCAGGGCGAACGGTTTCACCAAGTAGTCATCAGCACCGAGGTCCAAGGCCGCCACCCGATCGTCGACCGCATCGCGGGCGGTCAGAACGAGAACATGGGCCGGGTTGGCGGCAGCACGCATGCGGCGCAGCACCGTCAACCCGTCTACCTGAGGGAGCATCAGATCCAGGATCACGACATCGTGGACGGCTTCCTTGAGGTGGTACAACGCCTCTTCGCCATCACTGGCTCCATCCACGGCGAAGCCGGCACCCCGGAGCGCGCGCTCCAGGGTGCCGCGCATCGGCGCGAAATCCTCGACAACCAGGATGCGCATCAGATCTCCTTGCTCGACCTGGGTTCAGCGGTTGTCCTTGTCCTGATGCCCATGTTGAGGGCCTTTGTCGGCATGGCCACCCTTGCCTTGTTCACCGTCTTCATGTTCGCCATCCTCACGGTCGCCGGCCTTCTGGACCTCGCGGGAACGCTCACTGCCATCCGCAGCAAAGCTGATTTCAACCTCGTCATTGCCGATCATACCCTCGACCGCGTAGGTGGTCACAGCACCTTCGGTTTCCGACTCGCCACGCGTAGGGGCTTTGGCGCCAAAAGCCTTGGTGATGGCGGCCTGAACTGCAGCCGGCATGGCGGTGACCGCGATCTTGGTTTCCGACCGCACGACCGTCCCATCAGCCGCAACGACCACCGTCACCTTCCCGGTCTGCTTGTGGATCTCGGCCTCATAGACGGTTGTGCCATCGCGCTTCTCGACCTCGATTTCATCGATGACGGCACCGCCAGCCTGGGCACGCAGGGTGGCAGCTACCGGCGCCGGCACCTGATCGATGGTGAGTTCATCCTCGGCGAAGGCGGTTCCGCTCAGGGCGAGGAGCACGGCGGGAATGAGGTGGATGGATCGCGGAAGGAGCATGACGCTCTCCTGGTTGGTTGGCCTCGCCGTCGTGGCGCGGCATGATCTGCACTGTGGGTGGCAGACCTTAACCAGCCGTGAAGCCATTTCCGGCAACCAAACTCATGCCGTACTGCACCAGCTGCCCGCATTCATGGGCGGGCCGACCGAAGACCGTTTCGTGACGAACCCTGGCAGGAAACCCGGTCAGGACAGTCTCCGGAGCGCGTCTGAATCCATACCCCACCCTGGAGCACTTGGCCATGATCAGAAGTACGGTTACCGCATCCGCGTTGTTCTTGGCCCTGTCGACCACCGGAGGAGACCCGCTTGCCGAAAGCACCGAACGGAGGTCAGGGGCCAACCCATTGCCAGAATTCAGCATGGATCGCGAGCAGGCTATCAATCTGCTGCCTGGCTGGACCAAGCGTTGGGAGGGACTGCGCTGCTGGATCAGCACTCCCGAGCGTGGGGAACACCTGGCTCTCTGGTTCCGGGTTGGGACCGACTCTGCGGCAGGAGATCCGTCCATGCTGTTGCATGGATTCATCTCACAATTCTCAGCCATTGCATCCTCCTCATCGATGCTTGCTGGCATCCCTGCCGAACGGGTTATTGGCAAGGGGCGAACACAGACCGGTGACGCGCAGATCGGCATCGCGGTCCTGGCTCCGACGCAGACCGGAACCCTGATCCTCGCTTCGCGCGGTGATGACGCCGAATTGCCCGGCCGCTTCCGAGATTTGTTGGTGCTGTCAATGCTCGTGTGAATGCATTATGGGCGATCCCGCCCGTCAGAGCAGACAGGGACTCCGAACGGTGATGCCCCTATCTCCGAAGGTTCACATATCAATCCAGTCAGCCTGAATGACCAGATCGAGAATCCGGCATAGGCGCGGCATATCGCTACACCCTGCCGTTACTGCGTCCGCAGGGAGTGGTCAGGCCACCCCCCGAGTAGCGACCCGCTCACGTGACCGCAGGCCGAATGTTTCGCAAACCGACTGCACGGCGGCATGCTCGATCGCCTCGCGCACCCGACGGACGGCGGAGCCCAGGTGCGGGGTGAAGAGGGTGTTGGGATGCGCAAGCAGATCGGGGTCGATCTGCAGCGGGCGATCGCGGCGAGCCCGGTCCTCGAATGCGAAGACGTCGGCGGCGTAGCCCGCCAGTCGGCCATGGCACAGCGCGGCCAGCACGGCGACCTCATCCACCACCGATCCGCGACCGGCATTGACCACCACCGCACCCGGGGCCAACCTGCGCAGCCGCGTCGTGTTCAACCAGCCCATGCTGGCCGTGGTCAGCGGGCAGAGCAGCACCAGGGCGCAGCCGCTTCGGGCCGGAAGCTCCTCTGCCGGCACCCAGGTCAGGCGCAGTGCGGCCTCCTCCTCGGACGTCAGGCGTCGGGGGTCATGATAGACGATGCGCGTGCCGAAACCGGCCAACTGGCGTGCGAACGCGCGCCCGAGCGACCCCATGCCCAGCACGCCGATGGTGCCATCGACCAACGTCCCACCATAGAGGCTTGGGCGCCAGCCGTCGTGTCCGTTCCTGACCGCCGTATCGCCGGCCCGCAGATGGCGGAGCAAGCCGAGCGTCAGCAGCAGCGCCAGTTCCGCGGTCGGGGCTGACAGCAGATCATCGACCACGGTGACGCGCACGCCGCGCTCCGCGCAGGCGACGGCATCGATGTTGTCGGCCCCCTTCAGCGCTCCGGCGACCAGACGCAGGCGGGGGCACTGCGCCAGCAGCGCGGCGTCGATGCGATCGGGCATGAAGGCGATGAGCGCATCGGCCCGCGCAGCGCGCCGGGCCAGCTCTCCGGCATCCCACGGTGTCGACCTGCGGTTGCAGGCCACGCGGGCGCATGCGCGCAATGCCGCCAGCGGCCCGGGCAGCATGCGGCTGCCGAC